>CAVFKD010000017.1:0-34407 GCA_963623095.1 bacterium
CAATTGTACATGCATATAATTCAAATTCTTTTTCACCAGTTGATGTTGAAGAAATCCAAATTGTATAGTCATCGTAAGAAGACTTATCGGAAATTTCAACTACATAACCTGTAACAAATAATGCTGTAGTTGACTTAACATTATCACCTGCTGCATCACATAATAACTTTGCTTCTGCAATTGTTAATGGAGCATCTTGAGTACCATAATTTACTGCTGCAGATGAACTTTGAGAAGAAGTAGCTTCTGAAGAAGAACTTGTTGATGAAGTTTCTGATGGTTGAACAGAACTTTCAACTGCTTGAGATGAAGTTTTATCAGCTGATGTAACTGAAGAACTTGTTTTGTTTCCACATGAAACGACAGTAACTGTAGATAATAACAATGTTACTGCAAGTGTGAATAATTTGTTAATTTTCATATTTTAACTTTTCCCCCTATAAAATAATGAAATTTACAAATTAGAATATTATATATATTTCTAACTTGAACAATAATATTTTAACAAAATGAAAGTATTTATTATATTTAAAATCTAAAATATGTTTATTCGATAAAATAATACCAATAGACTTTTAATCAAAAGAAAAGCTCATAGTTTTACCTACGAGCTTATGAATTTAATTTAGTAAAATTATTTACCTAATTTTTCTTTAATTGCAGCTTGTGCAGCAGCAAGACGTGCTACTGGAACTCTGAATGGTGAACATGAAACATAATCAAGTCCTGCTTTGTGGTAGAAGTTGATTGAATTTGGTTCGCCACCTGTTTCACCACAGACACCAACGTGTAAGTCTTTTCTAGTTGAACGGCCAAGTTTAACTGACATTTCAACAAGTTTACCAACACCGTTTTGGTCTAATGTCTTGAATGGATCTTCTTCTAAGATCTTAGCTTCATAATAAGCTGGTAAGAACTTAGTTGCGTCATCTCTAGAGAAACCAAATGTCATTTGTGTTAAGTCGTTAGTACCAAATGAGAAGTATTCTGCTTCTTTTGCGATTTCATCAGAGAGTAATGCTGCTCTTGGGATTTCAATCATTGTACCAACGTGGTAAGTCATATTGACACCTGCTTCTTTGATTAATTTATCTGCAGTTGTTGTAATGATGTTTTTAACGAATTTTAATTCTTTTACATCAATTACAAGTGGAATCATGATTTCTGGTTCTACTTTCTTACCTGTTCTATTTTGAACATTGATTGCAGCTTTGATAATTGCAGTTGTTTGCATTTCACAAATTTCTGGATATTGAACAGCAAGTCTACATCCACGGAAGCCCATCATTGGGTTGAATTCGTGTAATTCTTCGCAACGTGCTTGTACTTGTTCAAGAGTTCTACCTGTTGCTTTTGCAAGTTCTTCTTGGTCTTCAACTCTTGTTGGTAAGAATTCATGTAGAGGTGGGTCAAGTAATCTAACGTTGACGTTCATGCCTAACATGATTTCGTACATTCCTTCGAAGTCTGATTGTTGTAATGGTTCGATTTCTGCAAGTGCTGCAACTCTTTCTTCTTTGTTATCAGCAAGAATCATTTTTCTCATTGAGAAGATTCTATCTTTTGCGAAGAACATGTGTTCAGTACGGCATAGACCAATACCTTCTGCACCGAATGCAAGAGCTTGTTTTGCATCACGTGGAGAATCAGCGTTTGTTCTAACTCTTAATTTTCTAGCTTCATCAACCCAACCCATTAATCTACCGAAGTAGCCTTTTGATAAGTCTGGTAATTCTTTTGCGATGTCACCTACATAAACGTTACCTGTTGAACCATCGATTGATAATTCATCGTTAACACCATATACTTTGCCATCGATTGTTAATGTTTTTGCTTCTTCATCAATTAAAGCAGCAGAGCAACCTGTAACACAGCATTTACCCATACCACGAGCGACAACCGCTGCGTGAGATGTCATACCACCACGCATTGTTAAGATAGCTTCTGAAGCGACCATACCAATTAAATCTTCTGGTGAAGTTTCAGCTCTTACGAGGATAACTTTTTCACCATTTTGGTGTCTTGCTTCTGCTTCTTCAGCAGTGAATGCTAATTTACCTGTACCAGCACCTGGACCTGCAGGTAAACCTTTTGCGATTGGAGTATGTTTATCTAAATCTGATTTAACAAAGTTAGGTAATAATAATTTATCGAATGAAACTGCATCAATTCTTAAGACTGCTTCATCAGTTGAGATTAAACCTTCATCAACCATGTCGCAAGCCATCTTTAATGCTGCTGCTGGAGTTCTTTTACCGTTACGAGTTTGTAAGAAATATAACTTACCTTCTTCAACAGTGAATTCCATGTCTTGCATATCTCTATAATGAGCTTCCATCTTTTTGATAGTAGTCATGAATTGTTCATATACTTCTGGCATTCTTCTCTTTAATTCATCGATGTGTAATGGAGTACGAATACCTGCGACAACGTCTTCACCTTGTGCATTTGGTAAATATTCAGCTGAAACAACTTTTTCACCAGTTGCAGGGTCTCTTGAGAATGCAACACCAGTACCGGATGTTTCACCTTTGTTACCGAAAGCCATTGATTGAACGTTAACTGCAGTTCCCCATGAATAAGGAATTGAGTTCATCATTCTATAAACGTTAGCTCTTGGGTTATCCCATGATCTGAAAACTGCAGTAACAGCTTCAGTTAATTGTACATATGGATCTGTAGGGAAGTCTTCACCAAATACTGATTTATAATAATCCTTATATTTAGCGACTAATCCTTTTAATTCATCTGCAGTTACTTCTGTATCTAATTTGTAACCTCTTGATTTCTTTAAATCATCAAGCATTTTATCCATTTCTGTTCTTGGATGTCCTTTTGCGATATTTGTGAACATTAAGATAAAACGTCTATATGAGTCATAAGCGAATCTAACATTGTTTGTTTCTTTTGCTAAGACTTCAACTGTTTTGTCATTTAAACCTAAGTTTAAGATTGTATCCATCATACCTGGCATAGATACTCTTGCACCAGATCTAACTGATACTAATAATGGATTTTTGTCTCCACCAAAGTTTTTACCTGATTCTTTTTCAATTTGGTGAATTGCATCAAAGATTTGTTTGATAACAAATTCAGGTAATTTCTTTCCACTATCATAATATAAGTTACATGCTTCTGTTGTAATAGTGAAGCCTTGTGGAATTGGTACTCCGATATAAGTCATTTCTGCTAAGCCAGCACCTTTGCCGCCTAGTAATTCTTTACCCATACCATGAGCATCTTTGAAATGGAAAACATATTGTTTTTCTGTTGGCATATTTATCCTCCTAGTTTAATTATTAATTATGCAATAATAAAAAGTAATAAGCATTATTAATAACTTATGCTACGGATTTATTCTAACATAATAAAAAAAATATGCTAGAATTTTTTTATTTAAAATAGTAAAAAATGTATTGATTTTTGTGCAAAAACAATAATTTTAAAATTATAAACTTGTATACAAGATTTTTGAAAAATCTTCGGCGATTTTATAATAGCAAAAAAATCGTCTCGTGTCTATTAGGAAGTTGAAAAATTATCAATTAATATTCTTTTAATTTATTAATTTCATCTTCAGTTAATTCTCTATATGTACCTTCTTCAACACCATCTAAATTTAAAAAAGCAAATGTTTCTCTATGAAGGTTAACTACGCTATAACCAAAATGCTCAAACATTCTTTTTACTTGATGATATTTTCCTTGGTGTAATGTTACTCTTGCATGGAACTCATCTAAATATTCAAACTTAGAAGGAAGTAAGTCTTCTCCATCTAATTTTAAACCATGTTCAAAAGTATCCTTAATATTAGGATTTAATACTTTATCAACTTCAACATAATATACTTTATCAACATGGAATTTTGGAGAGATTAATCGATGAGCCATTTGACCATCAGTTGTTAAAATTAATAAACCTGTTGTATCTTTATCTAGTCTACCAACAGGGAATAAATGTAAATAAGCATATTCAGGAATTAAATCTAAAACTGTGTCTTGATAAAAATCTTCTGTCGCAGAGATATAACCTTTAGGTTTATTCATTAAGAAATAATAATTTTCTTTATATTCAATTACTTCATCATCAACTTTAATAACATCAACAGTTGGATCAATTGATTCATCAAATTTAATTTTGAAGTTATCATTGATAGATACATAACCTTTTTTAACTAAATCTTTTACTTCTTTTCTTGAACCAAAACCATTATTGGAAAGAAATTTATCTAAACGCATTTTCATAATTTTAACTCCTTAACTAGGCTATATTATACATTATTTTCATTGATTTTATACTAAATATTAGTATAATCTTAACTGGGGAGATTGATAACTATGAAATTAATTGTTGGATTAGGTAATCCTGGAAATGAATATAAAAACACAAGACATAATATGGGTTTTTCTGTATTGGAATATATGGAAGAACATAAATTAAAAGAATCTATATCTAAAGAAGGATATAAAGGCCTTTATTTAAAAACTAATTATTTAGGCGAACAAGTAATGTTTTTAAAACCTCAAACATATATGAATCTATCAGGAGAATCAGTTTTAGAAATAGTAAATTTCTTTAAAATTGATATTGATGATATCTTAGTTATCTATGATGATTTAGATTTAGAACCTGGAAGAATTAGAGTAAGAAGAAATGGTTCTTCTGGAGGCCAAAAAGGTATTAAAAGTATTATTGAATTATTGAAAACAGAAGATATTAAAAGAATTAGAGTTGGTATTGGTAAATCCAAAGTAATTCCTATTGTTGATTATGTTTTAGGTAAACCAAGCCCTGAAGATCAAGAAAAAATAAACCAAGCAATAAAAAAAGCAAGTGATGCAGTTGATGATTTTATCGTCAATGGATTTGAACATTGTAATAATCACTTCAATTAGGACATATGAAAGATACTATATTTGATATTTTAAAAGACAATGAAACATTAAACCATTTAGAAAATCTAGATGGTTCTTTTGCGCTTTTTGATACTTTATCTTGTTCTTTATTACTCGCAAGTTTATATATAAAAAAGCCTCAAAAAATAGCTTTAGTTGCAAGCAATCTATATACCGCTCAACAAATGTATGAACAACTTGTTTCTTTAATTGGTGAAGAAAATACTTTATTCTTCCCTCAAGATGAAGTAATTAGACTTGAACAAGTTGCTTCTAGTAAAGAAATGCTTAGCCAAAGACTTTATGTTATGGAAAAAGCATTAAAGAAAGATAGTTGTATATTAATCACTCATGCTGCAGGCATGACTAGATATCTACCTAAAGAAGAATTGTTTTTAGAAAATATTATTAACTTTAAAGTTGGAGATAAGATTGATATTAAAGATTTATCAAGAAAATTATCATTACAAGGTTATACGAAAGTTAATAAAATTGATGCAGGATTAGAATATGCGATAAGAGGAGATATTATTGATATATCACCTTTAAATTTAGATAATCCAATAAGAATTGATATCTTTGATGATGAAATTGAATCAATTAGATATTTTTCTATCACTGATCAATTATCTTTTGAAGATGTAAAAGAAATATCTATTTATCCTTCAACAGATTTATTATTAACAAAAGATGAAATATCTAAACTTGAAGATAAATTATTTAAGGCAGTAGAAGAGAGTAAAAAGTCTCTTAGTTTAAATGCTTATTTAGATTTAAAGAAGCATATATCACAAGAAATTGATGAAATAAAATCATCTACTTTTAGTGATAAATATTACAAATATTATTCATTATTAAATGAATCTAGAATCAATATTTTAGATTATTTTAAACCTAATTTTACTTTTGCTTATTCAATCGATAAGATTAAAGATTCTTATAATATTTTAATAGAACAAGCATTTATTTATTATTCAGAACTCGCAAAAGATGGAAGAGCGTTAACTAAATATGATTTCTTTATGGATTTAGATGAAGCATTTAATCACGCGAAGAAAGTTGTTTATTCTTATGATAATTTCTCTAAACCTAATTTAATTCAATTCAATATTAGAGCCCTTAGTGAAGTTGCTTCTAGCGTTTATAAAGCAATTGATAATATTGATAAATATATTAAAGATGGAAAGAAAGTTATTGTTTGTTTAACTAATGATCAATATAAAACATTTATTGAATATTTAGATGATACTGAACATGATTATGAAGAAATTAAACCTTCTCAAATTCCTCAAGGTGGATTAGGTATTACAAATTTCCATATTACTGAAGGATTTGAAATTGTTGATAAGAATATTTATTATCTATCTCCTAGAGAAGTATTCTCTTATAAAGTACATGTATCTAAATTCTTATCTAGATATAAAAAATCTAAAGTTATTAAATCATATGAAGAACTTGAAAAAGGTGATTATGTTGTTCATGAACAATACGGTATTGGACAATTTGATGAAATAGTAACTCTTGATACTGCAGGAATGAAAAAAGACTTCTTAAAGATTAAATATGCTGGAGAAGATGTTTTATTTGTCCCGGTTGAAAACTTTAGATTGGTTAGAAAATATGTATCTAAAGAAGGTGCAGTCCCTAAGATTAATAAAATGGGATCTAATGAATGGAAAAAGACCAAAGAAAAGATTAAAAATAGAGTTAATGATTTAGCGACTAGATTAATCGCATTATATGCAGAAAGAAATTCTACTCCAGGATTTGCGTTTAAAAAAGATGATGAATTCCAAGAAGAATTTGAACGTTCATTCCCATATACTTTAACAAGTGATCAAGTTATCGCGGTTGAAGAAATTAAAAAAGATATGGAATCACCTCATCCAATGGATCGTTTATTATGTGGTGATGTTGGCTTTGGTAAAACGGAAGTTGCTTTCCGTGCAGCTTTTAAAGCGATATTATCAGGAGCTCAAGTTGCGTTATTATGTCCAACTACCTTACTTGCTAGACAACATTATGAAAGAGCGATTGAACGTTTCTCTTTATTTGGTGTCAACGTATGTATGTTTTCAAGATTTGTTCCTTTATCAACTCAAAAGAAACAAATTGAAGATATTAAAGAAGGTAAAATACATTTAATTATTGGTACTCATAGATTATTATCAAAAGATATAGTTATTCCTAATTTAAAATTATTAATTATTGATGAAGAACAACGTTTTGGTGTTGAACATAAAGAAAAGATTAAAGAATTATCTAAAGGTATTGATTGCTTAACTTTATCCGCGACTCCAATTCCTCGTACTTTACAAATGTCTTTATTAGGTATGAGAAGTTTATCACAACTCCAAGTCGCTCCATCAAATAGAATGCCTATTCAAACTTATGTTTGCCCTTATAATGAAGTATTAGTTAAAGAAGCTATTGAAAAAGAATTATCTCGTGGAGGTCAAATATTCTATCTTCACAATGTAACAAGCAATATTACTCAAGTCGCGAATAAATTAAAGAACATGGTTAAAGGATTAAGAGTTG
The DNA here is from genome assembly GCA_963623095.1 of bacterium. Classification (GTDB taxonomy): domain Bacteria; phylum Bacillota_I; class Bacilli_A; order RFN20; family CAG-449; genus UBA3210. The sequence goes on from CAVFKD010000017.1 coordinate 7,437, forward strand.
ATTGTGTTCATGGTAAGATGGATAAAGATGATATTGAAGATGTTATGAATCATTTCTATTCTAATGAAATAGATTTACTTGTTTGTACATCAATTATTGAAACAGGATTAGATATTTCTAATGCGAATACGATTATTATTGAAAATTCTGATCATTTTGGATTATCACAACTTTATCAAATTAAAGGACGTGTTGGACGTTCTAATCGTATCGCTTATGCTTATTTGCTTTACGATGATAATAAAGAAATGACTGAAATCGCTAGAAAGAGATTAAAATCACTAAAAGATTTCACTGAATTAGGCTCTGGATTTAAAATCGCTCAAAGAGATTTAGCTATCCGTGGCGCGGGTGATATTTTAGGTCCTGAACAAGCAGGTTTCATCGATAGTGTCGGTATTGATATGTATATCAAGTTATTAAATGAAGTTATAAGTGAAAAAACTGCTTCAGAAGAAGAAAAACCTAAGAAGGTAGAAACTACTAATATCAAAATGTCTGGTTATATTCCTTCGGATTATATTAAGGAAGAAGAAAAACTTGATATATACCAAGAAATTCAATCTTTAAACCAATTACCTCAATTAGAATTATTTAAAACTAAATTAATAGATATTTATGGTAAGATACCTCAAGAAGTAGAAATGCTTATTAAGAAGCGTAGAATTGATATACTTGCTTCTAACACATTAATAGATCAATTCTATGAAGAAATGGGTAATGCTATAATTATTCTTACTAAAGAAGCTTCATCTATTAATAAAATAGGTATTGTTTTATTTGAAAAACTTGGTGATATCGCTAAAAATATTAAAGCTACTTTTATTGATCGTCAAATTAAATTAAAATTAATAAAAAGTTCGGCTTTTGTCGATGAATTAGAAACATTATTAAAAGTAATTAATGAATTAAGTGTTTCACAAAAAACACTCATGAACTAGGAGGTAATATGCGTTTAGATAAATATTTAAAAATATCTCGTGTTATTAAAAGAAGAACAATCGCGAAAGATGTTATTGATTTAGGATTTGTTAAAATCAATGGAAGAACTGCAAAACCTTCTACTGAAGTTAATGAAGAAGATGTTTTAGAATTAACACTTGGAGAAAGAATTTTAAAAATAAGAGTTAAATCACTTAAACCTTATACTAAAAAGGAAGATAGTGATGAAATGTATGAAATTATTGATGATAAAATGATTGATAATCAATAATTTGAACTATTTATAATATTGTGGTAAGATATTACCACTTAAGGAGGAGTCCAATGGAAGCTAAAACTAAAAACAGAATTATTTCTATTGCGAGCATTGCTATATTTGTCATTGCTATTTTTGGACTTGTCTTTACAGGTTATAAAGTAGTTAATTTAATGCAAGAGAATCAAAGATTAATCGCTCAAAGAGATGAGATAATTAAAGAAAAGAATTCTCAAGAAGAAATAATTAAAGATAAAGATTATCAAGAAATATATAATCGTGATCAAGATGAGATCAAAGATGATTCTTCTAAAATTACAACATTCAAATATTAATTATGCAAAGGACTGTTTGAAAAAATAGTCCTTTTATTTATTAAAAATAAATATATATCTTTAATTTTACTTTTTAAAAGAGTAACATATTAAAAAATATGTGGTGGATTTATGATAGATATCAAAGATTATGATTTATCAAAAACTTATTTAATCGGTGTCTCTGGAGGACCTGATTCAATGGCGTTATTAGATTTATTGATTAAAAAGAAGTTAAATCTAGTAGTATGTCATTGCAATTATCATACTAGAAATGAATCTGATAAAGAGGAAGTTTTAGTTAAGTCTTTTTGTGAGAAACATAATGTTAAATTTGAACTTCATTCATGTAGATATGATGATACAAAAGGTAATTTTGAAGCATGGGCTAGAGAAGAAAGATATCTATTCTTCAAAGATGTGTTTAATAAATATCATGCAGATGGAGTATTTATTGCACACCACTTTGATGATTCATTAGAAACATATTTAATGCAAAAACAAAGAGGTAGTATTGTTTCTTATTTTGGTTTAAGAGAAGAAAATAATATCTTTGGTATTAATGTTTATAGACCATTATTAAATTATACGAAGGAAGAATTAGTTAAATATTGTGAAACTAACAATATTCCTTATTCAATTGATGTTACTAATTTAATGGATGTTCATCTAAGAAATAGAATTAGAAATCATGACTTAAAAAATATGTCATTTGATGATAAACAAAAACTTATTGAAGAGATGAATAAAGAAAATGAATATTATCAAGATAAACTAAAACAAATTGATAAGTATTTAACGGAAGATAAGATTAAAATAAGTGAGTTTTTATTCTTAAATGAATTCCAAAGGCAAGTAATTATCTTTAATATGATAGTTACTAAAGTACCAACTTTAATCAATAAAATCTCGTATTATAGAATAAATGAATTAATTAGAATTTTATTCTGTTCTAAAGCAAGTAGCCAAGCTAAATTAAATGATGAATATTATTTCTCTAAAGAATATGATTATTTCACTATTAGAAAAGTAAATGAAGAAAATGATTATTCTTATACATTAGATAAACCTGGAACGTTAGATACAAAAGAATTCTCATGTGATTTTAATATCGATACTACTTTCTTAAAAATAACACCAAGTTCATATCCTCTTACATTTAGAAATGTAAAAGATGGTGATGAAGTAAAGATTGGTGAACAAATAAAGAAAGTTAACCGAATTTTAATCGATGAGAAAGTACCATATATATCACGTAAACATTATCCAGTAGTCACGGATAATAAAGGCGTGATCGTATATATACCATTATTTAAGAGTTCTAGACAAAAAGATATAGCAACTAAATTAAAATTTGTGTTAAAATAGTCTAGACGTTAAATAATTATATTATTTATGTTTTTGAAAAAAGGAGGCATAGATTAATTTTATGAATAACAATAAAAAGAAATTATCCTGGATCAGTTATGTCGCTCCATATTTAATTATTTTAGCGATTATTGTTGGTGTTACTTTAATCCTTGGTAGAAGTTCTGGTACTAGTAAAAACTATACTGCTTATGAAATTATAAGCGGTGAAGTAAGTGATGACAAAGCAGATATCCAAGCTAGCGCTGAAAAATCTTGTCTTTGGACAGATAATATCACAAGCTTAACTATCCAATGGAACAATGGAAATTACATTACAGTAAGCGGTACTTCAAGAGGCACTGTTACAGATTCAAATCAAGCATTCTCATTCAGTGTCAATTTAACTCCATCTGATTTCAATACAAATGTTTTAACATATATTGTTGAAAATAGAGTTATTAAAGAAGGCGATGTATTAAATCTTAATGGTTATGAAAAAGATACTCCATACTATAACAACAACATTTATAGCATTGGAGATCCAAACGCTAAAAACTTCTGGAGTGATTATTTCCCAACAATTGCAATGGGATTAATTGGTATTGGATTATTAATTTTCTTATTTAGCAGAATGAGTTCTGGTATTTCTAAATCAAATAACCAAGCAATGGATTTCAATAAATCTAGAGCTAGAAGAGAAGACAATTCTAGTGTTAGATTCGATGATGTTGCAGGTTGTGATGAAGAAAAAGAAGAAATGAAGGAACTTGTCGATTATTTAAAGAATCCTCAAAAATATGCACTTGCAGGCGCTAAATTACCAAAAGGTTTATTATTAGTTGGTCCTCCAGGTACAGGTAAAACTTTACTTGCAAAAGCAGTCGCAGGTGAAGCAAAAGTTCCTTTCTACTCAATCAGTGGTTCTGACTTCGTTGAAATGTTCGTCGGTGTTGGTGCTGGTAGAGTTAGAGATATGTTCAAAAAAGCAAAACAAACTGCACCATGTTTAATCTTTATTGATGAAATCGATGCAGTCGGTAGACAAAGAGGCGCTGGCTTAGGCGGCGGTAATGATGAAAGAGAACAAACTCTTAACCAATTACTTGTTGAAATGGATGGTTTCCAAGACAACATTGGTATTATCGTAATTGCTGCAACTAACAGAAGTGATGTTCTTGACCCAGCTTTAACTAGAGCAGGACGTTTCGATCGTCAAATTACTGTTGGTTTACCTGATAAGACAGGTAGAGAAGCTATCTTAAAAGTACATGCACGTAATAAGAAATTCGATACTACAGTTGATTGGGCACGTGTTGCAAAAAGAACTGTTGGTTTCTCAGGTGCTGATTTAGCTTCTATCTTAAACGATGCTGCAATTCTTGCAGTTAGAATGAAAAAAGAAACTATTTCAATTAAAGAAATTGATGAAGCTATTGATAGACGTATTGCAGGACCTGCAAAGAAGTCTAAACATTTAACTGACTTAGAAAGAAAAACAGTTGCATACCATGAAGCTGGTCACGCAATTATTGGTTTATTACTTCCTGAATCTGATAAGGTTCAAAAAGTTACAATCGTACCTCGTGGTATGGCAGGTGGATATGTATTATCTTCACCAGAAGATGATAGATTCTTACTCACTAAAGGTGAATTAATCGCACGTATTACTGGCTATTTAGGTGGTAGAGCTTCAGAAGAAGTATTCTTCGATGATGTATCTACTGGTGCTTCAAACGATATTGAACAAGCTACAAAACTCGCAAGAGCGATGGTTGTTGAATATGGTATGTCAGCATTAGGACCTATCCAATATGAAACTGCAGGTGGTAATGTCTTCTTAGGAAGAGATTATACATCTACAACAAAGAACTTCTCAGGCGCTGTCGCTAATGAAGTTGATAAAGAAGTAAGAAAGATTATTGAAGAAGCTCATACTAACGCAATTAATATTATTACTGAAAATAAAGATAAGGTTATCTTAATCGCTGAAGCATTACTTGAAAATGAAACAATTAATGCTGAAGAAATTGATTACTTATTAAAGAATGGTAAAATGCCTGAATATTCTACAAAAGAACATTTAGATTATTCTAAACCTGTTGAAGATTCACCAAAACCAACAAATGCAACTAATGATGCAAGAGTTGTTTCTGATGACGCAAAAGTCTTCTTCCCAGGTGATGATGATAATTTACCAAAAGAACCATCAGTTGAAGAAACTTTAAATGTAGTTCCTCCAAGTGAAGAAACTACTGATGAAAAAGAAAAATCCACAGACACAACTACTGAAGAAGTAGAATCTAAGGAAGATTCAAAGAAAGAGGACTAATTCCTCTTTCTTTTTTGAACTTTATGGATAAATTAAAAATAGGTAATATTGAATTAGAATCTAATATTATTCTCGCTCCGATGGCAGGTATTACAAACCTTGCATATCGAACAATGATGAAACCATTTGGATGTGGACTAGTGGTGAGTGAGATGGTATCGGATTTTGCTTTAATCTATGGTAATAAAGAAACAATCAATATGCTTCAAACTAATGAAATTGAACATCCATTAAGCGTTCAACTTTTTGGAGGTAGTAAAGAATCTTTAGTTAATGGAGCAAAGAAACTTTTAGAAATTGGAAACTTTGAAATATTAGATATTAATCTAGGGTGTCCAGTTCCAAAAGTTGTCAAAGAAAATTCTGGATCTGCTTGGCTTAAAATAGGTCGAGAAGAAGAATTATATGAAGCTATAAAAGCAGTTGTAGATATCTCATCTAAGCCTGTTACATGCAAAATTAGACTAGGTTGGGATAATGATTCAATCAATTGCGTAAACACTTGTAAAATCCTTGAAAAAGCAGGTGTATCACTAATCGCGATTCATGGGAGAACGCGTAGTGAATTTTATTTAGGTCATGCTGAATATGAGCAAATAAGACAAGCAAAACTCGCGGTTAATATACCAATTATCGCAAATGGGGATATTAATAGTTTAGATGATGCGATTAACGTATTAAATTACACTAACGCGGACGGACTAATGCTAGGAAGAGGTGCTTTAGGTAATCCTAAGTTAATTACTCAAATCGATACATATTTAAAAACTGGTGAAAAACTACCAGATGCAACAATTCAAGAAAGAATTGAATATATGTATAAGCACTTTGATTTATTAGAAAAATTAAAAGGTGAATTCAAAGCATGCCAAGAATTCAGGGGAATATCTACTCATTATTTAAGAGGTATTATTGCTTCTAGAAAGTTCAAAGTTAGATTATCACAAATGAAATCTAAGCAAGAATTTATGGAAATAATGGAAGATTTAAAGAAAGAAACACTTTTATAAGTTGTTAATACATAATAAATTATGTAAAATAATGAAGGACGTGGAGGTAAAAATATGGAAGAAAAATTAACAGACCAAGAACAAGTTAGACGTCAAAAGGTAGAAAAATTAAAAGAATTAGGTTTAGATCCATTTGGTCAAAAATATGATCAAACAGATTGGTCTAAAGATATACAAGATAAAGTAGAAGCTAAATTAAAAGAATTAGGTGTAACTACAATTGATCCTAATGATAAGAGTGAAGAACATAAAGAATACATGGCTAAGTTACATGATGAAATCGATAAAATGGATTATCATGTTTCTATCGCAGGTAGAATTATGTTTATCCGTAAGATGGGTAAAGCAAGCTTCTTCTCATTACAAGATGTTAAAGGAAAACAACAAGTTTATATCTCAATTAACGATGTAGGCGAAGATACATATAATCTTTTTAAGATGGCAGATATTGGTGATATTGTCGGTGTTAAAGGTAAAGTAATGCTCACTCAAACAGGCGCTGCAACAGTTAAATGTTTTGAATATACTCATTTATCAAAAGCTTTAAGACCATTACCAGAAAAATTCCATGGTTTAACAGATAAAGAAGAACGTTATAGAAGAAGATACGTTGACTTAATCATGAATGAAGAAGCAAAGAAAGTTGCTTTAGCGAGACCAAGAGTAATTAGAACTGTTCAAAATTATTTTGATTCATTAGGTTTCGTAGAAGTTGAAACACCAGTTCTTTCACCAGTTCAAGGTGGGGCAACAGCAAGACCATTCGTAACTCATCATAATGCTTTAGATAAAGACTTCTATTTAAGAATTGCAACTGAATTACCACTTAAACGTTTAATCGTCGGAGGACTTGAAAAAGTCTATGAAATTGGCCGTTTATTCCGTAATGAAGGTATGGACTTAACTCATAACCCAGAATTTACAACAGTTGAATTATATCAAGCATATGGCGATTTATCATCAATGATGGATATCGCAGAAGGTGTTATTAGAGAATGCGCAACTCGTGTTGCAGGTAAAACAGAATTAATGAATATCTTTAATCCAGAAGGAGAAAAGATTGATGTTTCTAAACCATTTAAGAAAGTTACAATGTGTGACATGATTAAAGAAGAAACAGGCGTTGATTTTAAGAATAATAATTATTCATTAGAAGAAGCAACTGAACTCGCTAAAAAGCATGGTGTAGAAGTTGAAAAACACTTTACAGTTGGTCATATTATCAATGCATTCTTTGAAAAATTCTGCGAAGAAAAATTAATCCAACCAACATTCTTATGCGGACATCCAATTGAAATTTCTCCATTAACAAAGAAAGATCCAAAAGATCCTCGTTTTGTTGAAAGATTTGAACTTTATATCGGTGGACATGAATTCGCGAATGCTTATACTGAATTAAATGATCCTATCGATCAAAAAGAAAGATTCATCGAACAAATGAAAGAAAAAGAATTAGGTAACGATGAAGCTAGTGAAATGGATATTGACTTCTTAGAATCTCTTGAATATGGTATGCCACCATGTGGAGGTATTGGTATCGGTATTGATAGACTTGTTATGTTTATCACTGAACAAACTTCAATTAGAGAAGTATTATTATTCCCTCACATGAAGGATAGAAACTAATTTAAGCAATCAAAAACCACTTCAGTTTGAAGTGGTTTTTAGTTTGTCTAATTTATTTTAAGCTTGTTCAGTTTCTTGAATAGTATGTATACCTTCAACTAAAGCTTGTCTATCAAAGATAGAAGTGAAATTTTGTATTGGATAATCTGGTTTAGCTCCATTATTTATATGAGAATAAATACCATCTTTAAATGTGCATAACATGTATGATGAAGAACTACCATAGAATGTACCAATTGGTGAAGCATTACTTGTAACTGAGCAAGTACCACCTCTTGTGATTTGACCAATTACTTTAACTCCACCTTCTTTTAATGCGCATGGAACAAAATTTCCGCAGCTGAAGGATAATGAAGAACCAATAACATATTTATTTAAGCCATCTCTTAAATGGTCTTTTTCATCAATAACTCCATCTAAATTGCAATCCGCGGTATATGTTGTTGTCATTGTAGATCCATTGGTAGTATTTCTCATTGAGAAATCACAATGTCCTAAAAATGCACTTATAACGCTTATACCTGCATCTAATGAACCGCCGTAGTTGCATGACATATCTAATACGACATTCTTAATTGAAGAGTCATTATTAATTTTATTTAATGAATTTGCCATTAATCTTAATACGTAAGCTTCTTCTTGATTCTCATATTCTTTATCTAATGAACCAAGAATACTAAATGAATTAAATGTAATGATCGCAGTATCATCAACTACTTGATAACCTGGAACTACAAAGTTATCATCTTTTGTAGTATTCATAATGTTATAACGTAATTCAAGCATTGAATAATAATGATCTAAATAAGTTTGTATGTTGCTTCTTTCTTCAATTTCAGGAATAAATGAAGTTGAATATGGTGAAGATAATTGATATGAAGAATGGAAATCTTCGATATAATGACAAACAAATGATTTTAAAGCTATATCAAAATCTTTTGATGATTTTAACATTCTTTCTTTTAGTTTTTGTTGGCTAAAGAATTGATCAAAAGATGAAATATTAAATAAATCTTTTAAACCATAGAAATAATCTAGATATAAACAAGTTTCATCATAATTGAAATTTAATTCTTCTTGGCTTAAGGTTAAACCTTTCGCAGCGTTATAATAATCTTCTCCATAAGAAGTTAAAGAAGTGGATTTGATTTCACTAGAAGAGAGGATAATAAAAAGCTTATCTCCTATAATTGTGAGTTTAGAAGCTAATTTATTGAACAAGACATCAAACGCTGTAGTAAAAGGAATATAACCTTCATTTTCATAATAAGGTAATTGAACACTTGCATAATTATTTAAATCAATTATTGTTTCACTACCTTTATTATATGTAGAACCATCAATTCTTAATAAAGGATCTTTTTTTCCAGTTGCGTTATGATTATAAATTGTAATTACTGTTCCTTTATCACTATAAATTGAATTTTGGAATAGAAATATATCACTAAAAGTAATAGTTTTTTTGTTATAATCAATAGTCGCAGTTTCGTTATAAAGATTATTTGTAATCTTAAAACTTTTATCTCCGGATTTTTCTAATGAATAAGATAAAAATTTAGTTCCTGCTTCTCCTTCATAAAAGCTATTAATTAATGGAATGACATTAGAAAGTGAAACATAAGGAATATTTGAATCATTGAAATAAGAAACAGGTACTTGAAATGATTCATAGTAGGAATTTTCTACGCCTTTAGCGATTTTATCTTTTTTTGATTTAACATCGAATGAATAAGATGTTGAATCTTTTATAGAAGATGATTCTGAATTATTATTACTTCCACATGAAGCAAAACTAAATAACATTGTCGAAACTAGTAATATTGGTAAAATATGTTTTTTCATATTTATATAATCTCCTTATATAAAGAAAAACACTTAGAAACCTAAGTGTTTAATTTAATTATTATTTTTCTGATACACGGTAGAGTGAAATTAAACTACCAACAATTGCGATGATTGCAATTGTAATTGAACCTGCAGCTAAACCGCCGTTTGCGAATGAAGCCCAAGTTTCATGTAATGTTGATTTACCTGCAACATAACCTGCGACCATTGGAGTGAACCATGTAAAGATTGCAGTGTATAAGAAACAGATTAAACATAAGATGCCACCAAATTTACCTTTGATGAAGAATGATAATAATGCACCGATTACTGGTAAGAATATAGCCATTACAATCCAGAAATTGAAACATGCTGATAAATCTAATGGATTTTCACCAGATAATTTTCCACCAAATGCACATGTGAACATATTGACATAAGAAGTTCCACCTACTGCAGGAAGGAATGCACATCCTATAATTGCGATACTTAGAACTATTAAGCAAATACGAATAATTTTTGATACTTTGTTGTTATTTTCCATATATATAACTCCTTTTGCTAGTATATTCTATCATTTAATAACTTAAAACAAAAGTTATTTTTATCATAAAATAATATTATATATTATTTAAATAACAAACCTTAAATAAAGCATAATAAAAACGCCTAGAAATCTAGACGTTTAAATTGGTTATTAAGCTTCGTATGTGTAGTATGCAGAAACTAATGTACCGATAATTGCGAAGATTGCAACTAAGATAGAACCTGCTGCTAAGCCATAATTTGAGAATGAAGCCCAGTCTGAATTGCCAATAACTGTGTTAATTTTACCACCAGCTACCATTGGTGTGAACCATGCGAAGATTGCTGTGTATAAGAAACATACTGTTGCAACAATTCCACCGATTTTACCTTTGACAAATAATGATACAACTGCACCAGCAATAGGTAAGAATAATGCTAATACTAACCAAATGCAGAATGTGACATCAAAACTTCCAAATGAACCAAAACCTGCTAATTGTCCGCCGAATGCACATGTGAACATATTAACATATGTATCTCCACCGATTGCTTGGATAAAACCCATACCAATGATAATTGCTGCAATTGCAATTAAGCAGAATGGTACAAATTTTAAAAAGCCTTTAATACTTTTCTTTTTTGCCATTTTTAAATATCTCCTTTGTGTTTATATTCTACCATTTAAAATTATAAAACGATAGACTTTTTAGTTAAAAACTCTTAATTTACATACGTTACGATGTGTAAATTGAAAATAATATTATTTAATTCGATATTTAAATGTGTTTAAATTATTTTAGTTTAAGAGGTGAACTATGAATTTCCAAAGAACTAATACTAAATTAACATTACTTGAAGATTATTATTCACATTTTGATGAAGATCATCGTTTGAAAACAAGACATGGACAAGTAGAATTCATTGTTTCAATGAAATATATTGAAGATGTATTAAATAGTGATTTATCTAAAAAGATTATTGATATAGGTGCAGGTACAGGTGCGTATAGTATTTATTTATTAAATAAAGGCTATGATGTTACAAGTGTAGAATTGGTACAACATAATATCGATGTATTTAAACAAAATTGTTCAAAGGCTAATGTTATACAAGGCAATGCTTTAGATTTATCTTTTATTGAAGATAATTCTTTTGATGTAACTATTCTTTTTGGACCTATGTATCATTTATTAAAGAAAGAAGAAAAGATTAAAGCATTAACTGAAGCAAAAAGAGTAACTAAAAAAGATGGTATTATCATCACTTCATATTATATGAATGAATACGCGATTATTACTTATGGCATAATCAAAAAACATCTATTAGAAGCAAAACAAAATAATCAAATAGATGATTCATTCCATATGTTGAATTTAGAAAATGATCTTTATTCTATGGTTAGAATTGAAGATATTGATGAATTTAATAATGCTGTTGGATTAGAAAGAATTAAGATAATCGCAAGTGATGGACCAAGTAATTATTTAAGAAGAGAATTAAATGCATTAAGTGAAGAAGAATATAAACTCTTTATTGAATATCAATTATCAACATGTGAAAGAAAAGATTTATTAGGTGCTTCTACTCATTTAGTGGATATTGTAAAAGTGAAGAAATAAGAGGTGAAATGAATATGGACTATATGAAATTATCAAAAGAAGTGTCTTATGCATTAAGACACGCACCATGGGAATATGAATTAGAATTAGATGAAGAAGGTTTTGTACCTATTGATCAGTTATTACATTCATTAAATTCATCGAATGAATATGATAGAGATATAACTAAAGAAGATTTAGAATATATCATTTTAAATTCTGATAAGAAAAGACATGAAATTATAGGTGACAAAATAAGAGCTTTATATGGTCATTCTGTACCAAATAAAATAGAAAAAACTAAAGCTTTACCACCAGATATTCTATATCATGGAACCGCTAATAGATTTGTTGATTCTATTTTAAAAGATGGCCTTTTACCAATGAATAGACAATATGTTCATTTATCTGTTGATGTTGATACTGCAACATTGGTGGGTAAAAGAAGAGATGATAAGCCTGTTATTTTAAAAATAGATGCTAAAAAAGCAAGTGAAGATGGCATTGTATTTTATATTGGTAATGACAAGGTATGGTTAACTGATAAATTGCCTGCAAAATATATTACATTAAAATAAATTTAATTATGTTGTCGGGCCAGAGACATTAAACCTGTCTCATTGCAGTCTAAACTTTGTAAAATGATGAAAGAGGTAGTAATAAAACTGCCTCTTTTTTGTTTCTTATAAATATCGATATAAAAATATCGATATTTTCATTATTCACTTGAATAAATAATTTTTTAAAACTACAATTAAATTGTTTATAAACATGTCAAAGACATAATAAATCTTTAACATATTTTAAAACTCACTTAGGAGGATAATATATGAAAAGTGGTTTTAAAAATTTAGATCCAAAAGATAATTTTTATCAAACATCTTTATTTTTTCCAATGCCAGTTGTAATGATTGGTACTTTGACTGAAGATGGTAAGACAACTTTAGGTCCTTACTCATTAGTCGCACCTTACTATATCGCAGGTAAAGGATATTATGCGATGTTACTTGAATGTAGAAATTCATCTAATACCGCGCAAAACATTTTAAGAACAGGTAAATGTACTTTAAACTTTATTCCTGATGATTCAAAAATGTTTAAAGAAGCAGTCCGTATGGGCTGGCCAGGAGATAAGCCTGAAGAAAAAATGAAAGATTGTAAATTTCATTTAGTAGATACTCAATCACAAGAAGAACATCCAGATGAAAAATATCCTCAAGCTGTGGAAGAAGCATTCCAAGTTGTTGAATGTACATGGATGAAAGAATTAGATAATGCACAAGATGATAAACCAGGTCAATTAGATGGTTATGAAGGACCATATCATGATTTCAATGGTATTACTTCTAAATTTGGCGCTCATTTTATCTTACGTATTGATCATATCGATATGAAAGAAAAATATTGGAATTCCATTGTTAACGGCGTTAATTCACGTAATTTCCCACGTGTACCAGTAGATTATGGTTATCGTGATTCTAAAAACTTCTGGTGCTCAAAATTCAAAAGACCTAAGGGTGAAATGTTACCTATGAGAGAAACAAGTATTTCATCTGTTAGATATGCGGCAGAAAGAATTCAAACTGATGTTAAATTCACAGATGATGCACTCGCAAAACTTGTTAAGGTTCCTAGAATCTTCTTACCTACTGCATTAAAAGGTTGTATTAAGTGGGCAGAAGAAAATAATTGCAAATTAATCACAGAAAAAGAAATGGCAATTATTAACGATAAACGTGCAAAAGAAAAACAAAAATAGATAGGAGATATATATTGATTATGAAAGTTGCAGTCGCAGGTGGTTTTGGACATCTTGGTTATGATGTTTTAAAACAAGCAATTGAAAAAGGATATGAAACAGTTGCGTTAGATTTAAATGAAAAAGATGTACCTGAAAAAGGTAAATATGTTTTCCATAAAATTGATGTAACTAATAAAGAAACATTAAAAGGTACTCTTGAAGGAGTAGATGTTGTTGTTTCTACAGTAGGTTTAGTTTCTAAATCTGCGAAATTAACTAATTATGATATTGATTTAAATGGTAATTTAAATTTATTAGAAGAAGCTAAAGCTAGCGGAGTAAAGAAGTTTGTTTATGTTTCTGTTATTCATGCAGAAAGTGCTCCTGATGTACCTATGCTTGATGCAAAAGCAAAATTCGAAGAAAAATTAAAAGAATCAGGTTTAGCGTATTCCATTGTTAGACCTACAGGTTATTTCTATGATATCGCTCATGTATTTATGCCTATGATTGAAAAAGGTAAAGTATCATTACTTGGACATAAAGATTATCCAGTTAATGTTATTGATACTCCAGATCTTGCTTCATTCATCATTGAAAAGGTTGGTGAAGAAGGTAATTCATTCAATGAAATCGGCGGTAAAGAAGTATATACATATAAAGAAATCGCAACTATGTTTTTCAATGCTGCAGGTAAAAAAGTAAAGATTTCAAGAGCCCCAACATTCTTATTTGATTTAATTATTAAGAAAGCAAGTAAGAAGAATGATGGTTCAGAAGCAATTATTCGTTTTAGTAAATGGACTTTAACTCATGCGATGGAAGGAGACACTAAATATGGTGAAAGATCCTTCAAGGAGTATATAAATTCCCTTTATAAGAAAGGAGAATAACTATGTTAGAATCTTCAGGAGCATTTTGGATTTTAGTAGCCATTTGCTTTGGTATTGCTTTACTTCTTTCTTCTATTGGATTTAAGAAGTTTGTTTATTTCCTTTCTATTGGTTATGGATTCGCAGTCCTTGGTATTGGTATTTTCTTAATTGTATGTAGTATTGGTAAATTTGAATTATTCAATATCTATAATGCTGGATTTGTTAATTATATCTTAGGTGCATTATTAATCTTATATGGATGCCGTTTATCTGGCTTCTTACTATTTAGAGAAATTAAGAGCTTAAGCTATCGTAAAACTCTCGCGAATGCGACAGGTAAACAAGAAAAAAGCATGCCTTTCTTTGTTAAATTAACAATTTGGTTATCAGTTGGTGTTTTATATGTAATGCAAACTTATCCAGTTATTTTAAGAGTAGGTGGTTCTTATCCATCTACTGGTACAAGTATGATCGCTCCTATAATTGGTGCATGTATTGCCTTTATAGGATTATTAATTGAAACTGTCGCAGATTTACAAAAGAGCGCAGCAAAAAAGATTTCAAATACATTTGTTTCAACAGGTTTATATAAATTTGTTAGATGCCCTAACTATTTAGGAGAAATCATCTTCTGGACTGGTATATTTGTTTCAGGTGTAGATATTTATGGTTCATCTTGGGCAAGTTGGGTAATTGCAATTTTAGGTTATATCTTAATTGTTTATGTTATGTTAAGCAGCGCAAAACGCTTAGAAAAACGTCAAAATAAAAATTATGGTAGCGATCCTAAATACCAAGAATATGTTAAGAAAACTCCTATTTTAATGCATTTAGTACCTCTTAAATCATTAGAAAATATGAAATGGATTGTATAATATGGTTAATTTATTAACTGAATTTAAAGATGCACCTCAATATGGAATGATATTACAAGGATTATATGATTTAATCCCAGTTATATTATTCATGCTTGGAAGTATCATCTTATTAAAAACATTATACGATAAAATGGTTAAAGGTAATTATTGCTTATTATGCGCAGGTAGCGTAATGGTATTTTGTGCCGGTGTATTAAAAGCATTACATAAAATCATTATGGGTATCTTTAGAGTGGATTATGTTATCTTAGATAAACAATTTACTCCAACTCAATCAATTGGCTTCTTATTATTATTTTTAGCCTTAATTGGTATGTTTACTTCATATAACACTAATCATATTTCTAAAACTACAAAAGCATCTGCATGTGCTTTACCAATACTTTCTATATTCTTCCTTGATGAAGTTAAATATGGTGATTCTGGTTTACCAGCATTCACAAATGCATGGCCTTTCTTATCTGTTATGATATTAGGCGCGGCAGGATTCTTAGTAATGTTAGTTATTATTTCATTCAAGATGAAATGTAAATTAGAAGCTATCTTATTTATGATCGCGATTGTCTTAATGGTAGGAATGGGATATTTATCTACAAAGCGTGGTTATGATGGAGCATGGTATCAAATAACATGTAATGTATGTTATCAAGGTGTCTATTTTGTTGGTTGCTTACTTTTAAAGAAACATGGATTAAAAGAAGCTGATTTATTTACTAAAAAAGAAAATTAATATTTCAAGATGTTAGGCTTATAACTTAACATCTTTTTTCTTGGATAAAAGTGGTCCACGGTGGGAGAATGTGGCCTTAAGTTTTCTAAAGTGGTCTAATGTGGGACAGTGTGGTCTATCCTACTTTAAAGTGGACAAAAGTGGGCAGGAGTGGACAAAGTGAATATAAAAAAACGAAGCTCATTAATTTGAACTTCGTTTTAATTTGTTAATTATAAGTTATTAAGCGATTGCTTTTACTGTTGGAGTTGGTACAGCAGGAAGATCTGCTTTTGCTTTAGCGTCGAAATCAAATGAATAACTTGCTGTAAATGATAATTCACTGATATTGATAGAAGCATAAGTTCTAATATAGTTACCATTATCATATTCTGTCATAAAAGGTAAGTTTTCTGCTTTAAAGTCTGCAACTTTGAATTCTTCTTTAACACCTGTTAATAAATTATCTTTAACTGTGAATGTTAATGCTTGTTCAACATTGATATTAGCTAAATATGTATCAATGATAGTAGTGATTTGGCTAAATACCTTTGTGATAGTTTGAGTTTGTGTTGGTTCTTGTTCAATTGCGTATTGTTTGCAAGCTTCAACAGATGCTTTAACTGCAGTAATTAAATTTGCGTAATTTAATGCATATTTATAATTTGTAACACCTTTTGATGTTTCTTTAG
Organism: bacterium; assembly: GCA_963623095.1. Lineage (GTDB taxonomy): Bacteria > Bacillota_I > Bacilli_A > RFN20 > CAG-449 > UBA3210. Next base: position 24,109 of record CAVFKD010000017.1, read on the forward strand.
TAATTGTAATAATTTCTGCATCTTTGATGATTGTTAATACTTTTTCAATCATTGTCTTAATTTTAGTCTTTGTTGCTTCATCAACTTTTTGACCATAAATTGATGCGAAGATTTCGTAGATATCATCCGCGGTTAATTCTTCTTTTGTAGTTTGTTCGGAAGCTGATTTTAAAACATCACAAATGATATCAATATATTTAATTTCATCTTCAGATAATTCAAGTATAACTGCGTATGCTTTAAGATCTGTTCTTAAAGATTCAATTCTTTCTGCAGTTGTTTCTTTTGTTAATGCTTTATCAATAGAACCAATACCTGCAGCTAAATATGTATCATATTCTTTATATGTAAATGATGAACCTTTTTCTTCACCGTTGATATTCGCGTATGTAGTGCCTGCACCATCTTTTAATACAGCTTGAGCTTTGATATCTGCACCTTCGATTTCGCTATCAACTAATTTTTGGAAATCTTCTGATAAAGTTAATTTTGAATTTGCTTCAGCATAAGCATATGTATCATTAGTTTCTTTTTTAGAAGTTGAAGTTAATGATCTGTAATATGCTGTATCGAATGATAAGATTGCAGTTGCGTCTTGTGAAAGACTTTCATTTAATGTAATTGTTTTAGGTGTAGTAGTTGTAGTTACATCGTTATTAGTGATTGAATAAGTTGTTAAACTACCTTTTAATGCTGCAGATAAACCTTCATTGAATGTAAATGCGAATTTATCTTTTTTGTATTCTTCTTCGAATTTATTTGTTGTTTTATTATTTACTTCTTTGATTTCTTCTTTATATACCTTTTGTTGTTCACTAGAAGTTAATCCGCCACATCCGACAAAACCAACTAAGGATGCAAGGACTAATCCTGATGATAAAAATAATTTCTTTTTCATGTTTTAAACCTCCGTTTGCATGATAGATATCTTTAGATATCTTCTTTTATTATAATTGTTTTAATTTATAAATGTCAAATTACAATAATGCCTATTTAATACGTAAATAGATAAAAAGATTTTCAAGTATAAGATATTAAATAAAAATTAGAATTGTCTAACTTAATATATTTATACTAAAATGTAATAGTAATAAAGGAGATTTATTTATATGGCAAAAACAATATATCACGTTACAAAAAGAGATAATGATGGAAGAGAATGGAAAGTATTTATCCAAGGATCTGATAAAGTTATCAAATTATTTAAAACACAACAAGAAGCATTAGATTACGCTAAACAATTATGTAAAAACAAAAATGATGGTTCAACTGTCATGTTACATGGTTTAGATGGCAAAATTAGAAAATATTAAGGAGATTTTTATGAAGAATATTGAAAAGAAAAAAGTATTAACATTAAAAGATGAAGTTAATTATTGTTCAGGACAAGTAGTTTCTAAAACTTTAGAACAAAATTCACATCATTCAGTAACTTTATTCTCATTTGATAAGAATGAAGAAATTTCATCACATAAAGCAGGTGGAGATGCATTTGTTTATATTTTAGATGGTAAAGCAGAAATTACTGTTGATGATGATAAATTTATCCTTACTGAAGGTCAAAGCATTGTTATGCCTAAAGATCATCCACATGCATTACTTGCATTAGAAAAATTTAAAATGTTATTGGTGGTGTGTTTTGACTAATGAAAAGAAAGATTGTAGAAATTGATGAATCAAAGTGCACAGGATGTGGACTTTGTGTTAAAGGTTGCCATGAAGGAGCGATTGCTTTAGTAAATGGCAAAGCTAAACTTGTTAAAGATGATTATTGTGATGGATTAGGAGATTGTTTACCTCATTGTCCTAGTGATGCGATTAGAATTACCACTAGAGAAGCTTCTTCATATGATGAGGTTGCAGTAGAAAAACGTCAAGAAGAATTAGGTGATGCAATTGGACATATGGAACATAATCCAAGTGTATTAAAGAATTGGCCTATTCAAATTAGACTCGCTCCTATTAAGTCAAAAGCATTTGAAAATGCTCATTTATTAATTGCATGTGATTGCGTTGCTTATTCATATGCTTCATTTCATCATGATTTTATGAATAAAAGAGTTACTTTAATTGGCTGTCCTAAATTAGATAGAACTGATTATAGTGAAAAGCTTCAAGATATCATTGAAAACAATAATATTAAATCTATTACTTTAGTAAGAATGGAAGTACCTTGTTGTTCACATATGGATGAATATTTAATTGAAGCAATTAAAAGATCTGGTAAAGACATTCATTATTCAATTAGAGTTATTTCTATTGAAGGAGATATTTTAGAATGTTATTAGATGATAATAAAAATCTTTTATTTGGAAAATTAGTTGGTTTAATTAATGGTCTTTATGATGAAGAAGATGTCATGGAAGAAATAAAAGACGATATCTATAATTCATTAAAAGCTATTAAAGAAAGTAATAACGTTGATGAAATGGTTAATAAACTAATTGAAGATAAAAAGAAGCATTTACCTAATTGCTTAGTTTGTACTTCTCCTTGTGGAAGAACAAATGATTATTATATTAATGATGAAATTGAATCTGATCGAGATGATAAAATTAATCGTTTAAATAAACTTTTAGATATCTATGAAACATTAGAATATCGTCAATTACAAAAGGAAATTGTTAAGATTACATTTTAATTATGGTTAATTTACTTGCGAAAATATTTATTAAAGACTACCAAGATATAGAAAAAGAAAAAGTCCGTACTGCCTATGGCGTTATGTGCGGAATTTTTGGTATTGTCTCTAATATTATTTTAGTCGCGATTAAAGTATTTATTGGTATATTATCAATGTCGATATCTATTATCGCAGACGCAATTAATAACTTATCGGATTTCTTTAGTTCTTTTTTAACCTTAATAGGTTTTAAAGTAGCTTCTAAACCCGCGGATAAAGAACATCCATTCGGTCATCAAAGAATGGAATATGTCATAAGCTTAATTATTTCTTTAATTATTATATTTGTCGGTATTGAATTATTATCTACATCGATTCAAGGAATAATAACTCCAAATGAAATAAAGGTAGATTTAATTACTTATATTATTCTTGGAGTATCGATATTTATTAAATTAATCCAAGGGTTATTCTATTATTCTGCAGGGAAAAAGATTAATTCAGTATCCTTAAAAGCGAGTTTTAAAGATTCTTTATTTGATTGTATATCTACAAGTGTTGTTTTAGTAGGTAGTATTATTTCTAAAACAATTAATTATAACTTAGATGGAATACTAGGATGTTTAGTTTCAGGATTTATTATTATATCTTCTTTAGGATTAGTAAAAGAATCTATATCACCTTTAATTGGTGAAAGACCTGATAAAGAATTAATTAAAAATATTAAAGAAGAAGTATTGGCTAATCCCCAAGTACTTGGTATTCATGATATGGTATTTCATGAATATGGAGTAAGTAAGATATTTTTATCAATGCATGTGGAATTAGACGCGAATATGGGCTTTTTAAACGCTCATGAATTAATTGATGAATTAGAATTACAAGTCCATAATAAATATCATGTAGAGATAGTTATGCATATGGATCCAATTGAAAAAGATAATGAAGAATTAAATAAACAAGAAGCTATTCTTGAAAAGGTATTATCTTCAATTGATAAAGATTTAAAATACCATGATTTTAGAATGGTTAATGGTACAAATAAAATTAATTATATCTTTGATATAGTAATTCCTTTTGATTACAAATATACAGAAAAAGAAATAAAGAATGTTATTAAAACTAAACTACAAGAAATAAATCCTAAAATTGATGTAATTATTAATGTTGATTACGATTATTTGTAGTATACTAATACCATTGTAAGAGGGGTATATATGAGTGAAATACAAAAATATGTAGTATTAATAACCGCGGCATTTCTTATTTATGTAGTGTTTAAAACAATTTATAGAGTTATGTATATCAATAAACAATTTCCTAAAATAAATTTAGAAGATGAAGAAGAAGTTAAAGAACTTGCTTCCCAATTAGGACTTACAGATTCAAATGGTTCTGTTGATATGAAAAAGGTAACTAAGGCTTTAAATGAAAAAAAGAAATCTATAATTATTGAAGAAGTAAAACTTGAATTAATTAAGATAGTTCTTGGTATCGCGATTATTGTTATAACTTGTTTAAATATTTTATAAAGCGATGGAAAAAAACCATTGCTTTTTATTTTGGAAAACGGGGCAAAAAGTACTAAAAATGTGTTGGAAAACGGGGCAAAAAACGCAAAAAACATATTGGAAAACGGGGCAGTTTGCGCTAAAATGACATTAGAAGGTGATGTTTATGCTATATCGAAAATTGCAAAAAAATATTGATGATTGGATAAAAAATGGAAAAAAAGCATTATTGATTACAGGCGCGAGACAAGTAGGAAAATCTTATTTAATAAGGGAAACATTAAAAGAAAATAGTTCTACTTATTCGGAAATTAACTTTATTAAAAATACAACTGCAAAAGAATTATTTGATTCTTTTGTTAAAGATGATGTTGATAATTTTATTATTAGTTTAAAATTACTTTGTAAAAAAGAGTTAAAAAAGGGAAGCATTATCTTTCTTGATGAAGTTCAGGAAGTCAAAGAAATAGTAACAATAATTAAATTCTTAGTTGAACAAGGTGATTATAAATATATACTAAGCGGTTCTTTGCTAGGTGTTGAATTGAATAATATAAGAAGTGCACCTGTAGGATATCTTGATACTCTAGATATGTATCCTATGGATTTAGAAGAATTTTTTATTGCTAATGGTCTTAAAGATGATCTTATTAATTATTTAAAAGAAAAATTCACAAATGATGAAGAAGTAAATGAAAACATACATAATACATTAATTGAATCTTTTTATCGATATTTAATTGTTGGAGGAATGCCTGAAGCGGTTCAATTATATGTTGATACACAAGATTTAAACAAAGTGTATGCTAAACACATGTCAATAATAAGGGATTATAAAAAGGATTTTACTAAATATGAAATAGAGTCTCATTCTAAATTGAAATTGATGAATACTTATGATTTAATTCCAAGCGAGTTAGATTCAAAAAATAAGAGATATATTTTTACCAATCTAAATTCGAATTTAAAATTTGATCGATATGAAAATAGTTTTAATTGGCTGATTGATGCTGGAGTTGCTTTACCTGTTTATAATGTTACTGAATTTCAATTACCATTGGAAGCTAGCAAAAAGAGTAATCTATTTAAACTATTTTTGTCTGATGTCGGGTTGTTGACTTCTTTGTATGGTCAGGCAACTATCATTAAACTTTTGACTAAAAAAGATAGTATAAACTGTGGGGCGATATTTGAAAATTTTGTTGCACAAGAATTAAAAGCACACGGATTTAAAACATACTATTTTAATAATAAGAAACACGGTGAAGTTGATTTTTTAATCGAATATGATGAAAATTTATTGCCTATAGAAGTTAAATCTGGAAAAGATTATCAAATTCATTCTGCTTTGAGATATTTTATGACAACTAAATACTTTAATAAAGCAATTGTATTTTCAAATTTTAATGTTTCTTTTAAAAATAATATTTGCTATTATCCAATTTATATGATTATGTTTTTAACTAATATTATTGATATCGAAAAGATTGATAAAATAGATTTATCTAAATTAATAATAAATAATTGATAGTAGATATTAATTGGCATATTAAGTTCAGATTAAGAAAAGTTGGAATTGTAACTAAACGTAATCGAGATTATTTATATTATTTGAATAAAAAGTTGTTGAATAATAAAAATAACTTTGTTATTATTTTTGTGCTGACTTAGGTAACAATCCTAGGCAAATTAAAGGAGTAAGCAAAATGAAAAACGGAATTCATCCAAATTATTATGAAGCAAAAGTAACTTGCATCACATGTGGTACAACTTTCACAACTGGTTCAACAGTTAAAGAAATTCGTGTTGATACATGTTCAAATTGCCACCCATTCTACACAGGTAAACAAAGATTTACTCAAGCAGATGGCCGTGTTGATAAATTCAACAAAAAATACGGAATTAAGTAAGAACTTGACCGCCCATTTCTTGAAAGGGCGGTTTTTTATTAGAAAAGGAGAAATTTTATGGCAAAGAAATATTTCTATGTAACTACACCAATTTATTATCCAAGTGCTAAATTACATATTGGTCATGCTTATTGTACAACTATCGCAGATGTTATTGCTCGTTATAAAAGATTACAAGGTATTGATACATATTTTTTAACTGGAACTGATGAACATGGTGAAAAGATCCAAAAGAATGCTGAAAAAGCTAATAAGACACCTCAACAATTTGTTGATGATATTGTCGCGGATATTAAGAAATTATGGGCTACAATGAAAGTATCTAACAATGATTTCATCCGTACAACAGATGAAAGACATGTTAAAGTTATTCAAGAAGTATTTGAAATGATGCTTAAGAATGATGATATCTACTTAGGAGAATACGAAGGTTGGTATTGTACACCTTGTGAATCTTTCTGGACTGATACTCAAGTAGGTGAAGAAAAACTTTGCCCTGATTGCGGACGTCCTGTTCACAAAGCTAAAGAAGAATCATATTTCTTTAGAATGAGTAAATATTCTAATAAATTATTAGATTTCTATGCATCACATCCTAACTTCATCACACCTGAATCAAGAAAGAACGAAATGATTAAAAACTTTATTGAACCAGGATTAGAAGATTTATGTGTTTCTAGAACTACATTTGACTGGGGTATTCCAGTTAAATCAAATCCTAAACACGTAGTTTATGTTTGGTTAGATGCTTTATTTAACTATATTACAGCATTAGGCTATTTATCAGATGATACATCTAAATATGATAAGTTCTGGGGAGAAGATAGTGAAATCTTACATTTAATCGGTAATGATATTACTAGATTCCACGCGATCTATTGGCCTATTTTCTTAATGTCATTAGGCTTAAGATGCCCAGATAGATTATATGTTACAGGTTTAATCATGATGAAAGATGGCAAGATGTCTAAATCTAAAGGCAATGTTATCGCACCTGAATCATTAATCGAAAGATATGGTATTGATGCATTAAGATATTATTATGTTTCTGAAGTTGTCTTTGGTATGGATGGTTCATTCACACCTGAACAATTCGTTGAAAGAATTAATATTGATTTAGCAAATGATTTTGGTAACTTATTAAATAGAACTGTTGGAATGATTACTAAATACTTTGATGGTGTTATTCCTTCTTATAATGGCTGTGTAACTGAATTTGATAAAGACTTAGAAGCAGTCGGTAGACATTCAATTGAAGAATATCATCAAAAGATGGATGCTTTAAAGATTAATGAAGCATATCAAGCAGTATTTGAATATATCTCAAGAGCGAATAAATATGTTGAAGAATGTAAACCTTGGGCACTTGCAAAAGATGAAACAAAGACTGAAGAATTAAAGTCTTGTATGAATCACCTTGCAAATGCTTTAAGACAAGCTGCAATTCTTCTTTCACCAACATTACTTGAATCACCTGCAAAATTATTCGCACAATTAGGTATTGAAGGTGAATTAAAAGAATATTCATCATTAAATAAATTTGATGCTTTAGGTGGACAAGTTGTCTCTAAAGGTGAACCATTATTCCCACGTCTTGACGCAACTGTTGAAGTTGAATACATCAAGAACTTAATGCAAGGAAAATAAAAATGATAGTAAGAGGTAAGTGTATTGACATATCTCAAGATGGAAAAGGCGTTGTTAAAGTAGATAACAACGTCATTTTCTGCGATGGTATATTTAAAGGTGAAGAAGCGGATGTTGAAATCCTTTATCATCGCGCTGGTGTTGATTTTGGTAAAGTAAGAAAATTATATACTTTATCTAAAGATCGTATTCAACCTAAATGTAAGATATGTTCTTCTTGTGGAGGTTGCCAATATCAACAACTTAATTATAAAGCTCAATTAGAATTAAAAACTGATCGAGTAAGAAATGCTTTAGAAAGAATAGGCAAAATAAAAACTAAAGTAAACCCATGCTTAGGTATGGATGATCCATATTATTATCGTAATAAGATTCAAATGCCTTATGGCAAAGATAAAAAGGGTAATGTATATTATGGATTTTATCGTCAAAACACGCATGAAATCATTCCAGTAAAGGAATGTGTAATTGAAAATAAAAAAGCAGCTTCTATCTTATGGGATATTAAAGAATTAGTTAAAAAACATAATATCTCTGTATACAATGAGAATTCATCTCAAGGTATATTAAGATATGTATTAGTAAGAACTAGTTACCACTTTGATGAATTAATGATTGTTTTAGTTGTTAGCCAACTTAATTTTGGAGGACAAAGAAACTTCATTGATGAATTAATTAAATTACATCCTGAAATAACTACAGTTGTTGCGAATGAAAATAAAAGAAACACTAATGTTATTTTAGGTACCAAAGAAAAAGTATTATATGGTAAAGGTAAGATTAAAGATTCTATCTTAGGTTTAACTTTTGAAATATCTGCATCTTCTTTCTACCAAGTTAATCCTATTCAAGTAGAAGTACTATATCAAAAAGCATTAGATTTAATTGATATTAAAGATAATCAAATAGTTTTAGATGCTTATTCTGGTGTAGGTACAATTGGCTTAATAGCCTCAAAGAACGCGAAAAAAGTAATCTCAGTAGAAATTAATGAATCGGCGCATAAAAACGCCATAGAGAACGCAAAAAGAAACAATGTAACTAATATTGAGTTCTTCCAAGGTGATGCTGGTGAATTTATTTATAACTATGAAGGACAATTAGATGTAGTTATCATGGATCCTCCTAGAAAAGGTAGTGATTCTAAGTTCTTAAATTCTATTAAATCTAGAAAGATTAAGAATGTTATTTATATTTCTTGTGATCCAGAAACTCTAGCGAGAGATTTATTAGAAATGTCCGATATGTATGAAGTTACATACGTTCAACCTGTTGATATGTTTCCAATGACTGCACATGTGGAGACAATAGTCCTTTTAGAAATTAAAAAATAGCCTTTACGTAAGGAAAAAAGATATAGTCATGTCATAAAAAAGGTCAAAATTTGAGTGATTTTGACCTTTTTTTATGAAAAAAATCAAAATTATTGCGCGGTTGTAAATGAGATTTTTATGTCTGTAATGTAAATACCTTTTATGCTGTTATATATGGCCATCAAACGAAATGAAACGGATCAAAGTAAATCCAACAGTTGCATTTACCTGGTGTTAGTATGTAATTAAAATACAAATACGTTGTATATGATATATTGATAAAAAGATTGTTTGTGTATTCGCTGATATGTGAAACATTACAATATAAAATGTTGCACATAGAGAACAAAAAGATAAGAAATATATCTATGTGCATTTTCGTGATGGGGGAATATCTACATCTAAATATGCTGGAGAATATAGTATAGAGTTAAATAACCTTATTTTAGAAAACAATAAAGTAATAAAAGAATACAAAAAAAGATTAAAAGAAATCAAAAAAGAGTTAGGTGTATTGCAATATGAATCAACAGAATTAACTGATAAAATAAAAATAAATATTGATTTAGCTAGAAGGAATCTAGTTGATTCAATATATAAACAAGCTATGTTAGAAGGGGTCGCTACTACATATTCAGATACTGAAACCATTGTTAATGGTGGTAAAGTAAAAGATATGACAGCAACTGATATATCTAAAGTTGTTAATTTGAAACATGCATGGGAATTTATATTAGATGAAGGTGTTATATCATATCGAACAAATTACTCTATACTATGTCAAATTAATGAAATAGTACAAGAAGGATTTTCTTATACTGCAGGAAGAATTAGAAGTGTTCCTGTATCTATTGGAGGAACAAATTATATTCCGCCTCTTCCTTTCGAGCCTCAAGTGAGAGATGATTTATCTCTAATATTATCTAAGGATATATCATATGATGTTGCGATAGAGTTGTTATTATATGTAAAAAAAACAATTATTCTTAGATGGTAATAAAAGAACTGCAGTTATTTTTGCAAACCATTATTTAATTAGCAAAGGATTAGGGCTTATTGTAATACCTGCAGAGTTAGTAGGTGATTTTAAAATCCATTTAATAAATTATTATGAGGGTAAGAATCAATCTGTAAAAGAATTTTTATATAATAATTGTTTAACTAAGATATAAAATTCTTAAATTTTGCTCTGTTGTTGATATAGTAAATTACTACATACATCACATGTGGAAACAATAGTCATTCTAGAAATAAAAAAACAGCCCATACGTGAGGCAAAATGATATGTTCATGGC
>CAVFKD010000018.1:0-33665 GCA_963623095.1 bacterium
ATAATATTAAGATTAAGACTATAATATCATCCATAACATCGACCTACTTTCTAGTCGGAAGACAATTTCTTCGTGTTCTAGTATTTAAGTCCCTGTTTACTCTAGTTCATCGAAAGAATAAATCTCCCGACATATATATCTTTTGAGGATTTTTAGTGAAAATCCTAAAATTAATTAAAAAAAATTTATTTATACAATTTTTAGGATTTTTGAATAAATCTCCACATTATTAATAGTGTAGGAGATTTTTTTATGCATTATTTAGAAGTGAAAAATTTAACTAAGATATATAAAAATGAAAAAATATTGGATGATATTAGTTTTTCTTTACCACCAAAAGGAATGTTTTTTATTGTTGGTCCGTCCGGGTCTGGTAAATCTACTTTATTGAAGTGTTTAATGGGAATTGAAAAGATGGATAAAGGAGAAATATATTTAGAAGAAAAAAGAATTAAAAATTTTGAAGATTTTCGTAATGCATATACTTCATTTGTATATCAAAATTATAACTTAGTTTCTTTTTTATCTCCTTATGAAAATGTAAATTTAAAAAAAGAGATATCTAAAAAAGATAAGAACCAAGATATTAATAAATTATTAGATAAATTTAATGTAAGTGATAGAAAAGATTCTAGTGTTGATACTTTATCTGGAGGAGAAAAACAACGTTTTGCAATCGCTCGAGGAATTATAGGATCTTCTAAAATAATCTTTTGTGATGAACCGACTGGCTCATTAGATGAAAAAAATGGTTATGAGGTAATGAATATATTAAAAAAGATTTCTTTAAATGCTTTAGTAATTGTTGTTTCACATAATAAGAAGCATGTTACAAAATTTTCTGATGGTGTTTTAGAAATTAAAGATCATAAAATTAATATTAATTTTGATTTTAAAAATGAGTATAAGCATAGCAAAAAGAAAACTTATAGCCTTGGTTTAAAAGAAAAAATTAAAATTAGCTTTGCTTCTTTAAAAAGAAATTTATTAAAGTCTATATTATCAATTATTGCTTTAGGAATATCTCTAAGCTTCTTTTTATTAAGCATAAGTTTATCTTCTTCGATTAATGAAACATTAGAATCACGTGGCAATCAATATTTAAATTACAATCTATTAAAAGTTAGTTTACAAAAAACTTCGAAGATTGAAAATTCTAATTTTTCATTGGTTAAATTAAATCGATTAGATCAAAAAGAAAAGATTAATTTATCGCATTTATTACCGTTAGATTCTTATCATTATGATTTAACTTCGATCTTTGGACTTTACCCAGAAATACAATATCCTTTAGCGAGTAAAATCTATTATAACAATATTGAATTTGTGCCTTATTCATCGATTATGGAAGAAACATTTAAAGATGATATTGAAGGTAGATTTCCTAAAGATAAAACTTTAATTAAAGAAGTGCTTGTTAATAAAGAAGCTAGAAAGATATTAGAAACAAATCAATTTAGTATAAGCGTTTCTAAAACTAGTGAATTGATGTTAGAAAATAAATCAGTTATCTATGATGCTTTTAGTTTGTCACAAGTTTTTACCATCGTTGGAGTAGTTAATGAATTTTCTTTGATGAGTACACCAAAAATTTATTATCCTTTGGAAGGATTAGAAACTCTAGCGAAGTCTATTAAATTAGATGGATTATCTTCTTTGTATAATCAAGACATTACCCTTTATGATCGAATGAGTGAAATAACTGGGGTAAATGATACATTTTCAAGTCAATATTTATACGCGGAAGTAAAAGATATTTCAAAAGTAAGCAAGATATATCAAAGGGTTTCTTCGTTAAAAGGCGATGATTTTGAATATCTAGTTGAGAATGAACCTATCACTTTGGTTAATAGTTTTAAAAGTATGTATAATTCGGTTAATCAGGCCTTAATTATCTTTATAAGCATCACTTTAATAATATCTTTGATGCTTCTTTGTCTATGCTTATATTCGTTTGTAAACGACTATAAAAAAGATATAGGAATAATGCGTTCATTAGGAATTTTTAAAATAGATGTTGGAGATATATTTTTGCTTCAATCTTTATTAATTGGGATAACATCTTTTATTCTTTCTATTGTTTTATATATGATTTTAGGACAAATTATTAATCATGTTTTAAATGGATTAATTGGTGTTAATTTCTTTTCTTTATTCCCTAGTTTTAAAAACTTATTTTTCTTATTTGGATTATTGATGGGAGTTACTTTTATTAGTTCTTTAATATCTAGTTATGGAGTTTCTAAAATTAATATCGCTTCAATTTTAAGGGAGGATTAATATGTTAGAATTAAATAATGTATCTATTAAATATCATAATGAAGATATTTTAAAAAATATTAATATTCATATTTCAAAACCAGGGTTATATGTAATTGTTGGCCCTTCTGGAAGTGGGAAATCAACGTTATTAAATATTATTGGTTTAATGGAAGATAAATTTGAAGGAGAATATAAATTTTTGAATGAAGATGTAAAAAAGATGTCGCCGAAAAAACAAAGCTTAATAAGATTTAATCAAATGTCTTTTATTTTTCAATCTCCACGTTTAATTGATAATGAATCGATATTAACTAATATTGAATTAATTACTAAGGTAAATGATGAAGATAAGATTAAACAAGTATTTGATAAATTGAATTTAAAAGTGAAATTAAATCAAAAAATATCCACATTGTCGGGAGGAGAATTACAAAGAGTTAATTTAGCGATGGCGTTAATTAAAGATACTCCTTTAATTCTCGCGGATGAAATAACTTCTGGATTAGATTATGAAAATAAATTGCTTGTTTTTAATATCTTAAAAGAATTATCAACTTCAAAAATTATTATCATGGTTACACATGATGTTGATTTATTAAATGAATATAAAATCCCTTATATTGAACTTGTTGATCATTTTTTACCAAAAATAGAAGAAAGAGGAAATATAACTAGTAAAAAGGAAAACACTAAGAATAACTTATCAAATAGATATTTAATAAAGCATGTTCATAATATTATTTCTAAAAAAAGAATTAGAACTTTAATATGCTCTTTTAGTTCGATGATTGCATTAGTTTGTTTAGGCTTTTGCCTTATTTTAACTAATTCTTTTTCTGAATCAATCATGAATAGTTTTTCTAAAATGATCGATGAAACTAAGATAGTGATGAAAAGAAAAAATGAGACTAATATTACTACTTCATCACTTAGTATTGATAAAGAAGAAATAGAATTAATATATGATAATTACTATCAAGAATCTAGTTATCTAGGATGTAGATATATGACTAATTTTTTAGATTTCTTTAAAGATGATAATAGGTTTTTATTAAAGATAAATGATTTAAGTACTTCTTTAAAAGGATATTCCATAAAGTCTATTAATGAATTTAAATATATCGCAGATGAAGAAAATTATATTTATGCTAATTCATTAAAATTAGATAATGATGATGTAATATTGAATTTACCATTATCAAAAGTTTATTCGCTTTGTTCTTTGTTGAATGTTAGCTGTGATAAAGAATCTTCTTTATATGATAATTATTTAAAATATCATAAATTACCTATAAGTGTTTTTATCGCGAATGAATCTTGGCAATATGATTTAGAAATTAAGCTTTTTTTAGTTGGATATAATATATCTTCAACACCCCTTATTTATCATTCAAATCCTTATTGGAATGAATATGTAATTGAAACTATTATGCAACTTCCTTATTCTTATGATTTAGAAAAAGAAGATTATTATCCTTGGACAACCAAGAAAATAAATTATATCGCAGTAAGAAAAGAAGATATATATTCATTTTTAAGCAAGTATTTAAAAGATAAGTCGATGGATTTATTTTCTTATTATATCGATGAATTAGATGATGAATATTACTATTTATATTTCTTTTATAATTACAATAAAAACATCCATCTATACGATATTGAAAATATTTTGAATGATAATGATAAATTAAAATCATATATTCCTATGTCTTCATCTGGATATAATATTATTCCTAGCGTTTTAATGAATGGATTTGCTTATCCTACTTATATATCTAATAATTATGAAATCATTGAAGAATTTATCGATTTGAATTCTTTTAGTGACCAGAATTTAGAATCATATCAAGGCTCTAGTTTCCAAGAAAATGAAAATATGTTTTCTTTAGGACTTCTTGATTGTCAAAAAGATAATTTCATCGGATTAAAATCCTATAATGATAAGGATCTTAATTTGATTGGTAATTTTCCTAAAAACCATAATGAAATGATTTTATCAACCGGGTTATTAAATAAATTAAATTTACCTATCAATATCGATGAACTTAAAAATAAACAATTATATTTTTTAATGCTTGATAACATCACTAAGTCGAACGGACAATATGAAAACCATTTTAAAATAGTGGAAGTATCAATTGTTGGATATGTTGAAGATGAGGTGTCTTATTTTTATGTAGAACCATCCTGGCCTATGATATTTTTATCTGCGAATTTATTAAAAAGTAGTGATTCATATTACATTGATAATGTCTTATTTGAATATAATGGAACAAATATAGAATCTGATTTAGAAACATTAAATTCTCAATATAAGGAATATAGTTTTTCTAATCCATATCTTGATTACAAAACAAAAATTGATGAAACGATTTATTATATAAATTTAGGCTTAGGTATATTTTCAGGCTTTTGCCTTCTTGCCTCATTTTTGATGATTGTTATGGCTTCTTATATATTTGTTAGAGATAACAAAAAAGAAATCGGTATTTATACTTGCTTAGGCTATTCAAAAAATAGTATAAAAAATCAATTTGATTACTTTAGTTTATATTTATGTTTATATTCAGGTAGTTTATCGGTTGTGGCGTTATTAAGTATTATTTTCTTGATGAATAAGGGAATGCTAGGTATTAATATTAATTTTACTTTAACATCGTATTTCCCTTTAGTAATTGTATTTTGCATCGCTTTAATAATGGGCTTATTCGCAAGCTTTTTATCAACATCTAAAACATTAAAAGAAAGTCCATTAAAGCAATTGCAAGGTTAGAAGCGTATAACTTAATTTAGTTTGAACTAACTTTTTTGTTGATATTTGTTTTTTTAATCTTTAAAATATCATTGTTAAAAAGGTATATATAATTTTAATTATATAAATGGTGAATTTATGAACGAAGAAACAAATAAAGAAGAATTAGATATTGCTTCTTCCTTGGTTAGCAATGTAGAAAATGATATTAAGGAAAATGAAGAAACTAAACCTTCAGATGAAGTAAAAAAAGATGATAACAATAAATTTTTTCAAAAATATAAAATCAAAGATATTGTCTTTTTAGCGATTATGACTGCATGTACTTTATGTACTGGGGCTATTATGCCATTACTTGTAAATATTCCAGTTGTCGGTATTATTCAATTAGGACTTGCTTTACAATTTTCTATTTTCCCAATTATTGGTATTATGAAGGTTAGAAAACCTGGAGCGTTATTAATTCAATCTATTTTAATTGGATGTGTTTTAGTATTTATGTTCCCTCCGATGATATGCATTATTTTATGCGCATTAATCGCAGAATTAGTCGCATTAATATTTAAGGGATTTAAAACTAATATTGGATGTGTAGTTGCATCTACTTTATACATTCCTTTAACTTATCCAATGTTATTTTTCTATTACAATATTATGTATAGTGCTTCAGGAGATGAAAAAGCTGCCGTTAGTTTATTTATCGGAAATAATCAACCATGGTTAATTATTTTAATGGGTGTAGCGATTTTAGCTTTATCATTCGTTGGATCTATGATTGGTATGTTAATTTCTAAAGAACTTAAAAAAGCTGGAGTATTAAAATAATGAGATTTTTTAAGTTAAAAGAAAAAAATAATATCTTCCCTGTATTTATGTTAATAAGTGCGATTGGTATTATGGTACTTGGACTTATATTCGCAAGCGATATCAAATGCAGTTATTTTTTAGGTGGATTATATCTTTGGATATTTCTTTTTGGCAAGAAGAAAAAGGGACTTAGAATGCTTATTTCTTATTTAATTGTCGGGGGAATATTTTCAAGTATTTCTTATTTAGTCAATGATTATTCTTGGCCTTCTTTTATTGCGATGGCTAATAGATTTGGCGCGGTATTTATCGCATTATTAATTGGAATGAATGTAGAACCTAATGACACTGTTAGATGTTTATCAACACTTAGATTTCCTCGTAGTATTACTTTAGGAATGCTAATTGCGACTTCTTTTCCTTCTTCCTTAAAAGAAGAAATTAAAAGAGTAAAAGAAGCAATGAAAACTAGAGGTGCAGGAAATATATTCAATATTAAAGTATTTTATCGTGCATTTTTAATTCCATTTGTTATGAGACTTGTTAATATTTCTGATACATTATCTTTATCAATCGAAACAAGAGGATATTCATTAGAAAGTAAATCTTATAGCGTTTATAAAAAATCATATGTTAATTTTATTGATGTATTATTCTTTATTGGCGTTTTAGGTGCTAGTGTAGGAGTGATTTTATTATGAGTGCGATAGAATTAAAGAATGTAAGTTTTTCTTATGATAATGAAAATGAGATACTTCACGATGTTAATTTAAATATTGAATATGGCTCTTTTAATTTACTTTCTGGATATTCTGGAGAAGGTAAATCAACTCTTATGTATTTAATAAGTGGAATTATTCCACATATTAATAATGGAATTGTTAAAGGACAAGTATTAATAAACGGCGTTGATATTAAAAACAAATCATTAGGACAAATTACTAAAGAAGTAGGTGTTGTATTACAAAATGCCGATGAACAAATACTTCATAAAACAGTTGAAGATGAAATTGCTTTTGGACTTGAAAATATGGGAATTAATCCTTCAAATATCAAAAAGCAAATTGATACAGTAACTAAATTAATGAACATTGATACTTCTTGGGAAAATAAAAAATGTTCTGGTGGACAAAAACAAAGAATAATTACTGCATCCACTTTAGCGATGGGACAAAAGATTATTATCTTAGATGAACCATTAGCGAATCTTGATTTAATAAGTGCCCATAAATTAATGTCAACTTTAAAAACATTGGTTAGTTTAAAATACGCGGTTATTGTTATTGAACATCGTTTGGATATAGTTTTACCTTATGTTGATAATGTCTATGCTTTAAAAGATAAAACGGTCATTAAAATTGATAATAAGGAAGAATATTTAAAATCTCAATCAATTCAAATTGAAGATTCTTTAACAAAATATCAAGATAATAAACCTATCTTATCTGTTCAAAATGTATCATATAAAACTAAAAATAAGACAATTATTGACGATGTAAGCTTTGATATATTAAATGGATCTAGAACTTTATTACTTGGTGAAAACGGATGTGGTAAAACCACATTACTACGTTTAATTGCAAGATTGAATAAGCCATCTAAAGGAACTATAACTCAATATATAGATCCAAAATTACCTAAAAAAAGAGGCAATAAAAAGTTTTATAAAAATGTGGGAGTAATTTATCAAAATCCTGATTATCAACTCTTTATGCCAACGGTTGAAAAAGAAATTAGATTTGGTGCATTGGATAATGAATATGCGGATCATATCGCAGAATTATTTGATGTGAAAAAATTATATTCTAGACATCCCCAATCATTGTCAGAAGGACAAAAAAGAAGAGTTTCGATTGCCGCGGTAGTTGCGAGTAAGCCAAAAGTATTAATTCTTGATGAACCAACAGTTGGACAAGATTATAAAGGCTTAGAAGAAATGGTTAAGGTTTTAAACAATATCCATAAAGAAACTAATAATACAATGATCATTGTAACTCATGATATTAGATGCGCTTCTTCCTTATGTGATAAATCTATTTGGATCAAAGAAGGCAAATTATATAAAACTGGCGAAAAAGAATTAGTTGACGAATTCTTTGAATCGCAAAAATAAAAAACGAAGGAACTATTAGCCAAATGATAGTTCTTTTTTAGTGGAAATTTTAAAAATCTCAACAAGCATAGCTTGTTGAAAAACCTATTATTGTATTTTTAGTAAAATGATAGCGAAACGTAACAAACTATTTTTTCATAATGATAAAAACTATAAGAATTGCCAGTTTATATTTAATTTTATTAAATATCTATAAAAAAACTTTCATTTATGATAAAGTAATAAGGCAAGATTTACTAATCTTAGAACTTATGTTAGAAGGAGATATAAAAAAATGTCACTAAAAGCGGGTATTGTTGGATTACCAAATGTTGGTAAATCAACATTGTTTAATGCAATTACAAATTCAAATGTTGAAGCTGCGAATTATCCTTTCGCAACTATTAAACCAAATTCAGGAGTTGTTGAAGTAAATGATCCTAGAGTTGATGATTTAGTTTCAATATTTAATCCAAAAAGAGTTGTTAAAGCAACTTGTGAATTTACCGATATTGCTGGATTGGTAAAAGGAGCTTCTAAAGGTGAAGGTTTAGGTAACCAATTCTTAGGCAATATTAGAAACTGTGATGCAATTTGCCACGTTGTACGTTGCTTTGATAATCCAGATATTATTCACGTTGAAAATACAGTTGATCCAAAAAGAGATATTGAAACAATTAACTTAGAATTAATCTTCTCTGATTTAGATGTTGTTGAAAAAAGAATTGTTAAAGTTGAAACTAAAGCAAGAACATCAAAAGATAAAGAATCAGTACAAGAATATAATTTATTAGTTAAATTGAGAGAATGTTTACAAAATGAAAAATTAGTTCGTTCATTAGAATTCACACCTGAAGAAGAAGTAATTTTATCAAACTACAATTTATTAACTTATAAGAAAGTTGTCTATGTTGCGAATGTTACTGAAGATGATTACGCAAATCCTGAAGGAAGTAAATATTATCAAGAAGTAAAGAAAATAGCAGATGCAGAAGGATCAAGTGTTATTGCCATCAGCGCGAATGTAGAAGAAGAATTATCTAAATTATCTAAAGAAGAAAAATTAGAATACTTACAAGCATTAGGAGTATCTGAAACTGGTCTAGATAGACTTGTTCATACTACTTATGGATTATTAAATTTATCAACATTCTTTACAGTTGGTGAAGATGAAGTAAGAGCTTGGAACTTCACAAATGGTATGTCCGCGCCTGAATGCGCTGGTACCATTCATACTGACTTCGAAAGAGGATTTATCTGCGCAGAAGTTTATTCTTATGATGATATTCATGAATTAAGAAGTGAAAAAGCATTAAAAGAAGCAGGTAAGATTCGTACTGAAGGTAAAGGCTATAAAGTTAAAGATGGCGATTGCCTCTTAATTAGATTTAACGTATAGGTGATTTTATGTTTAGAATTGGTCAATCAAGAGATATTCATCGACTTGAAGAAAATGGAAGAGACTTTATTCTTGGAGGAATTAAAATTCCTTTTACAAAAGGTAATGTATCTCATTCAGATGGCGATTGCTTATATCATGCCATCGCAGAATCTTTATTAGGAGCTTTAGCTTTAGGAGATTTAGGAAAACATTTTCCTGATAACGATGATAAATATAAAAACATTGATTCAAGTATTTTAGTTAAAGAGACTATGAAGATGGTTAAGCAAAAAGGTTATCATGTTGTAAACATTGATACTTCAATCATCTTAGAAAAACCTAAGCTAAAAGATTACATTGATGAAATGAGAAAAAATATCGCGACTTTGTTAGAAATTGATATTGATTGTGTTTCAGTTAAAGCACAAACAAATGAGAAAGTAGACGCGATAGGTCATAATGATGCAGTTGAAGCTACTTCAATTGTATTATTAGAAAAATAAGGAGTACTTATGGAAGAAAAGAAAGTAAGAGTTAGATACGCACCATCTCCAACAGGATTTTTACATATTGGAGGAGCAAGAAGTGCTTTATTTAATTATTTGTTCGCAAAAAAATATGATGGCGAAATTATCTTTAGAGTAGAAGATACTGACGTTGAAAGAAACGTTCCAGGTGGTGAAGAATCACAATATAACGATTTAAGATGGTTAGGCATTGTTCCAAATGAATCACCATATGAACCAAATCCTCAATATGCACCATATAGACAAATGGAAAGACTTGATATCTATAGAAAATACGCTCAAAAGTTATTAGATGAAGGCCATGCATATTATTGCTATTGTACTAATGAAGAATTAGAAGAAAGAAAAGAACAACAACTTAACGCAGGCATTAGAGCGACTAAATACGATAGAAAGTGTTTAACTTTAGATCCTAAAAAGATTGAAGAATATAAAAAAGAAGGAAGAAAACCTTGTATTAGAATTAAACTTCCTGATCATGAAAAAATTGAATTTGATGATTTAGTAAGAGGCCATGTTTCATTTACAAGTGATGATTTAGGTGGAGACTTTGTCATCATGAAATCTAATGGTATTCCTACTTATAACTTCGCAGTTGTTATCGATGATCATCTAATGGATATCACTCATGTTTTAAGAGGTGAAGAACATTTATCAAATACTCCAAAACAACTCGCAATTTATAAAATGTTAGGTTGGGACGCTCCTAAATTTGGTCATATGACAATTATTGTTAATAAAGATGGTAAGAAATTATCAAAACGTGACCATAATATTTTACAATTTATGTCTCAATATAGAGATTTAGGTTATTTACCTGAAGCGATTGTAAATTATATTTTATTATTAGGTTGGACACCTTCAAGCAATCAAGAAATCTTTACTCTTGAAGAAGCTTGCAAAGAATTTGATCCTGCAAGATTATCAACATCTCCAAGTATGTTTGATCAAACAAGAATGACTTGGGTTAACTCTCATTACATTAAGAAATTAGAAGATGATAAATATCTTTCATTTATTAAACCATTCATGGGTAAAGTAATGGACTTAACTAAATACGATGATAAAACTTTATTAGAAATTGCAAAATTATATAAAGAAGAATTAGGATGTGGACAAGATATTGTAAAACCTCTTGAATCTATTATTCATCCTGAAGAAGTTACTTCAGAAGAAGATTTAGCGATGCTTTCTTTAGATACAACTCCAAGTGTCTTTAAAGCATTAATCGAAGAATTAAGAAAGATTGATGAAGTAACTCCTGAAAGTGTTAAAGTTTGCTTTAAAAATGTTCAAACAACAACAGGTGTTAAAGGCAAGAACCTTTATATGCCAGTTAGATTAAAATTAACAGGTGTACCTCATGGTATTGAACTTGTTAACATCATTAAAATTTTAGGAAAAGAAGAAGTTATTTCTCGTTTAGAAAAGTAATATGACTGTTTCAATAACATTATTAATATTATCTATTATTATATCTGGACTTATTTACTATTTTTCGAATGCATATACGTTATGGTATTTATTCTTTATACCATTAATATGCATTCCAATAGTATTTATCCTTTTGTTTGTGATAATGTTAGTAATGTTATTTTTTATTGGCTTATTTTTTAACAAGAATAAACCTATTAAAAAGCCTTCTAAGTTTGCTTTATTCTTTGTTAATAATGTTAACTATTTATTATGCGTACTTAGCAGGGCAAAAATAAAAGTTTCCAATAAAGATTTAATGCCTAACGAAGATGTAATTATTGTAACTAACCATATTTCTAATTTTGATCCAATGGTAGTTATGAAAACATATCATAAAAAGAAAATATTTTGTGTTACTAAATATGGCAATTTAAAAATACCTCTATGCGGTCCTTACATCTATAAAGCAGGTTTTATTCCTATTGATAGAGAGAATCCAAAAGAAGGAGTTAAAGCGATTAAAAAGGCAGTATCTTATTTAGATAATTCCTTAGGTTCAATTTATATTTGTCCAGAAGGAACTAGAAGTAAAGATGGTAAATTACACGAATTTCATCCAGGTAGTTTTAAAATAGCTTTATGGTCAAAAAAACCAATTGTAGTTATAAGTGTTAAAAATACTAATATGATTCATAAAAACTTCCCATTTAAAAGTACTAAAGTGGATCTAAATGTTTTAAAAGTAATTACTTATGATGAATACAAAGATATGACTGGTGTAGAAATAAGTGATTATGCACATAATCTTATTAAAGAAGATTTAGAAAGGAGTTAATTATGATATATATTTTATATAACCCATTCTCCGACAATAACAATGGGGAAAATAACGTAAAAAGCGCATTAAAAGAAATGAATAATGAATTTCAAGAAGGAACTTTAATATCATT
The DNA here is from genome assembly GCA_963623095.1 of bacterium. GTDB lineage: Bacteria > Bacillota_I > Bacilli_A > RFN20 > CAG-449 > UBA3210. The sequence continues at coordinate 12,188 of CAVFKD010000018.1, forward strand.
AAAAGATCTCGATTATAAAGAATTCTTTTCTAAATTAAATCCTGAAGATAAAGTTATCCTTTTTGGAGGAGATGGAACTTTAAATAGATTTGTTAATGAAGTTTATAATAAATATGAACTACCTTGTAAGTTCTTCCTTCATCGCGCAGGAACTGGCAATGATTTTGCTTTTGATAATCAAGATGAATTCGATGAAAATGGATTATTATATTTAAATGAAAAACTTAAATTCTTACCTAAAATTATTGTTAAAGGTAAAGAATATTATTTTATTAATGGCATCGGTTATGGTATTGATGGAGAATGCTGTAGAGTCGCGGATGAATTAAAGAATAAAGGTAAAAAGAAAATTGATTATACTGCGATTACTATTAAACTATTGTTATTTAAATATAAATGCCCAAACGCTCATGTAATAATTGATGGTAAAGAATATAACTTTAAAAAGACTATTCTCGCAGCAAGTATGTTTGGTCGATATTATGGAGGAGGAATGAAAGTCGCTCCTGAACAAGATAGAAATAAAAAAGAATTAACTTTCTGCGGATTTACACGTAAGAGAGGTAAAATTGGTACTTTAATCATATTCCCATCAATATTTAAAGGTGAACATGTTAAATATACTGATATAACAACATTGGTTAAAGGTAAAACTATTAAAGTAGAATTTGATCGACCAATGGCTTTACAAATTGATGGTGAAGTTGTATTGGATGTTACTTCCTATATTGCGACAACTGAATATTAACTAAAATAAAAAAATTAACACTTGTAAAATATATATTTTTAATATATATTCTTTATGGTGAAAACGTATGGCAAATAAACTTTGTAAAATTACTTTATCAGTAAAAGACTATGAAACAAGAAAATCTGGTAGCTTCACATATAATGGAGAAGTAATAGAATTAGATTCTGATTTGAAGAGATATATGTATCGATTCTATGAAACAGATTTAGGCACATTAAGTGTTAGTATTGACTTTTCTAAGGATAAAGTTATAATCGTTGAATCAAGTGATAATGCTTTATTAACACTTGCTATTCAAAAAGATCAATTTAATAAATGTAATTATAAATTAGATGCAAATCATTCGATATTTTTAGAAAATAAAGGCTTTGATGTAATGATTACTCCATCAAAGGTTTATCTCGATTACGATTTATATGATCCAAATGATAAAAAGCACGCTAAACCTATTTCAAGAAATGTGGTTGAAATAGAAGTAGAGGAGACTAAGAAAGTATGTTAGATGTAGAAACAAAATTAAAAAATGCATTACAAGCTGCGTTAAAAACTCTTGGCGCGGATGTTTCATTAAACGATATTATTATCGAACGTTCAAAAGATAAAGCACATGGTGATTATGCTTGTACTGTTGCTTTGAAAATGGCAAAGGTATTACATAAAGCACCTAAAGATATCGCTCAAGACATTGTTAATGTTTTAGATAAAGATGGTATTTCTAAAATTGAAATTGCTGGCCCTGGATTTATTAATTTCTTTATGGCTAATGATTCATTAACTTCAGTTATTAAAGTTATCTGTGAAGAAGGTAGCGAATATGGTAACGCAAAAGAAAAACAACCAGGTAAGTACAATGTAGAATTCGTTTCTGCAAACCCTACTGGTGATTTACACTTAGGCCATGCTCGTGGCGCGGCTATTGGTGATGTAATTTGTAGATTATACAAAAAAGCAGGATTTGATGTCACTCGTGAATATTATGTTAACGATGCTGGTAATCAAATTAATAATTTAGCTTTATCATTAAGAGCTAGATATCACCATGCATGTGGAGAAGAAAATTATCCTTTCCCAGAAAATGGATACCACGGAGGAGATTTAATTACTCTCGCTCAAGAAATTAAAAAAGATAAAGGTACTTCTTTATTAGAAGATAATGATGAAAACTTTGCATATTTCAAAAAGATTGGTATTAAATTAGAGCTTGATAAAATCATTAAAGATTTAAAAGACTTTAGAGTTGAATTTGATGTTTTCTCAAGTGAATTAGCAATTAGAAATGCTGGAAAAGTTGATAAGGTATTAGAAGAATTAAAACCTTGGATTTATAAACAAGAAGATGCAACTTTCTTAAAGACAACTGATTTCACTGATGACAAAGATAGAGTTATTATTAAATCAGATGGCGCATATACTTATTTACTTCCTGATATTGCTTATCACCAAGATAAATTAGAAAGAGGCTTTAGCCAATTAATTGATTGCCTTGGCGCAGACCATCATGGTTATATCGAAAGAATGAGATCTTCATTAGAAATGCTTGGTTATAAAGGTGATGTATTCAATGTTGAATTAATCCAAATGGTTAGATTATTCAAAGATGGTCAAGAATTCAAAATGTCAAAAAGAACTGGCAACGCAGTATCAATGAAAGAACTTTGTGAAATTTCTGGTGTTGATGCAGTTAGATATTTCTTTGTAAGTAGATCTGGTTCAACTCACTTAGATTTCGACCTTGATTTAGCAAGCAAAAAAGATACATCTAACCCAGTTTATTACGCACAATATGCACATGCTAGATTATGCGCAGTATTAGAAAAAGGTGCATCTATTCCACTTGATTTAGATGGAAAAAACTTAAAAGAAGAAAAAGAATTATCTTTATTAAAAGTACTCGCGGATTTCCCTAAAGAAATCTATAATGCAGCACTTGCTAGAGCACCATATAAAATTACAAACTATATTCAAAAATTAGCTACTTCAATTCATGAATTCTATACAGAATGTCGTGTTATTGATGAAAATAACTTAGAAGTAACTTCATCACGTTTAGGCTTATGTAAAGCTGCTCAAATTGTTATGAATAACGCTTTAACAACTATTGGAGTAACTGCTCCAGAAAAAATGTAATAGGAGGAATATTATATTATGGAAAATAAATCAAATATTGAAATTGTTTACGATTTAATCTCATCAAGAAATGGTGGGGTAACATTCAAAGAAATTTGGACTCGTGTTAGTGATTTAAATGGCTATACAGAAGCACAAAAAAATTCTAAAATCGGTGAATTCTATACAACTTTAACTTTAGATGGACGTTTCATTTTAATTGATAATAAATGGGATTTACGTTCAAGACATAAATATGAAGAATATTCTCTTGAAAAAAATACTATCGTTCTTGATGATGAAGAAGAAGATAGAGATATAGAAGAAATGGAAGAAGAAAAGAAAGAATTAGGCATTGATTCTGATTTAGATAATGATGAAAAATCAGAATATGAACCTGATGTAACTGACGAAGAATAAAAAAGTTATATAAATTATATTCTTTTTTGATAATCTTTTATCAATTATGATATAATTTAAATATAAACAAACGGTAATATTTAGGAGGATAAAAATATGCCATTAGTAAACGCAAAAGAAATGATGCAAAAAGCTCGTGAAGGCCATTATGCTATCGGTGCATTCAACATTAATAACCTTGAATGGACAAAAGCAATTTTAGCTGCTGCGGAAGAATTACAAGCTCCTGTTATGCTTGGTGTCTCAGAAGGGGCAAACAAATATATGACAGGTTACAACGTTGTCGCAGATATGGTTAAAGCAATGATTAAATCAATGAACATTACAGTTCCAGTTGCTTTACACTTAGATCATGGTACATATGAAGGTGCAAAGAAAGCTTTAAAAGCTGGCTATTCATCAATTATGTTTGATGGTTCACATTATCCAATTGAAGAAAATATTGAAAAAACAAAAGAATTAGTTAATTTAGCTCACTTTATGGGCGCAACTATCGAAGCTGAAGTTGGTACTATCGGCGGAGAAGAAGATGGTGTTGTTGGCCGTGGTGAAGTTGCAGATCCTGATCAATGCAAGATGATTGCAGATTTAGGTATTGATATGCTTGCTGCAGGTATTGGTAACATCCATGGTAAATATCCTGCAAACTGGCAAGGATTAGACTTTAATGCTCTTGACGCTATTAAAGCAAAATGTGGAGAAATGCCATTAGTATTACATGGTGGTACAGGTATCCCAGAAGATATGATTAAAAAAGCAATCTCTTTAGGTGTTTGCAAAATTAACGTTAATACAGAATGCCAATTATATTTCCAAGAAGCAACAAGAAAATATATTGAAGCAGGTAAAGATAGAGAAGGTAAAGGTTTTGACCCTCGTAAATTACTCGCTCCAGGTACTGAAGGAATTAAAGAAATTGTTAAGATTAAAATGGAAATGTTTGGCTGCATTGGCAAAGCAAAAGATTTTTAATTTATAAATAATTTATAGAGTCCCAATGGGACTCTTTATTGTCTAAGGAGTAAGAAAATGGAAGAATTATACAAAGAAGCTTGGGAAAAAATTAAAAAAGCAGATATCATTACTATTTATGGCCATGTAATTCCAGATGGAGATTGCTATGGATCTCAAATGGGTATGAAAAATGCAATTTTAGAAAACTTCCCAGATAAAAAAGTTTATGCATTAGGAAGTGGATTACCACGTTTCTTTCCTATGATTGGTGAAATGGATCAAGTTGATGATGAAGTAATTAAAAATTCTTTAGCGTTAGTACTTGATGTCGCTAATATGGCAAGAATTGAAGATCAAAGATATGCTTTAGCGAAAGATATCGTTAAAATTGATCATCACTTATTACAAGACCATTTTGGCAATCCAGAAATTATTATTAACGATAAGATTTCTTGTACAGAAATTATCACAGAAATGCTTGTTAAATTAAATATTAAATTTGGACCAAAAACAGCATTACCATTATTTTTAGGTTTAGTTACTGATTCAGGTAGATTCTTATATCAACCAATCAATGCAAGCACTTATGGTTACGCTGCTTCTTTAGCGAATACTGGTATTGATATTGGTAAATTATACGATACTTTATACGAAGTAGATGAAAAGATATTACGTTTTAAAGGATATATTTTCTCTCATTATAAGAAGACTAAAAACGGCGTTATTTATTTAACAATCCCTAAGGAAGTTATTCATGAACATGATTTAGATTATAATACATGTGCTTCTTTAGTTAATTCAGTCGCGAATATTAAAGGTTCACCTATTTGGGTATTCTTCTCAGAAAGTGATTCTAATGAAGTAAGAGTTGAATTTAGATCTAAAGGCGTACCTGTTCAACCTACCGCGGTTAAATTCGGCGGCGGAGGACATTTACAAGCTTCTGGATGTAAATTATCAACTTTAGATGATTATGTTTATGTTATCGATGAACTTGATAAAGTTTTAGGAGAATACTTATGTTCGAAAAAGAATTAAAAGCAATGATTGACGCGGGATTAGAAGCAAAAAAAGTCATTATGGAAGTATATAATACCCATTTTGATGTCGAAATAAAATCTGATAATTCTCCAGTTACTAAAGCTGATAAAGCCGCGGATAAATTAATTAAAGCATACCTTCAAGAAAGATTTCCTGACTATGGATTTTTAACAGAAGAAAGTGAAGATAATTTAGATAGATTAAATAAAGAATATATCTTTGTTGTTGATCCTGTTGATGGCACTAAAGATTTTGTTGTAAGAGATGGTATGTTTACCACAAATATTGGTTTAATTCATAATCATGAAGTAGTCGCAGGTGTTGTTTTAATTCCTTGCCAAGATGAATATTATTACGCATCAAAAGGCAATGGCTCTTATTATGTAAAAGAAGGCTCAAATCCTGTTAAAATTCATGTATCCGATAATAAAACTAATTTAAAAATGGTCACTTCTTGTTTCCATATTGGTGATAAAGAATTAGAAATGTTTAAAAATCATCCTCATCACATTTCTCAATTAAATAAAGTAGGATCCGCGATAAAATTTTGTTTAATCGCAAAAGGTGAAGCGGATGTTATGTTTAGATTTGGTGAAGGTACTAAAGAATGGGATACTGCCGCAGGACATATTGTTGTTACTGAAGCAGGTGGAGAATTTGTTCATTGGGATAAATCACCTATTACATATAATAAAGTAGATGTTTATCATCACGATGGTTATGTGATTTTAAATAGCCTTGATAATTTTTATAAACTTTAATTAAATAAACAAAAGCATTTCTTAAAAGGAATGCTTTTTAGTTTGCAAATATAAATCTTTAATATTCAATTTAAGTTTATTAACATATTTGATAAAATGTAATAAAGGTGCATTATATGGATTTTAGTAGTAAAACAAAAATTGAAAAATTCTATCAAACTAGATCGTTATTAGCGTTGATATCAAGCAGTATTGTTTTTATTTTCGCTTTAAGCGGTATTGTCTGGGGCTTTTTATTAGAACCAAGTGAAGAATTTCCTGAAATGGGATCAATTAAAGTATTAGAATTTTTTACTTCGATATCTAATTTAGTCGCGGCGATAGGATGTGTTTTATTAATACCAAGTGCGATAACAGGCATTAAAAAGTATCAATATGTAACTCCTAGATGGGCGATTAAATTCTTATACGCAGGAACAATCATGTTAACTTTAGTATTCTTATTTACTTTATGCGGTTTAATCCCAGTTATTGGGTTAAGTGCAATACAAGATAATAATTTATTATTGCATCTAATTACTCCTATATCTTGTATATTATTATTTTCCTTTATTGAATCAGATGTACATATATCATATGTCGATATGTTAATCGCGATGATTCCTTTTACTATATATGCAATTGTATATTTTGTTATGGTTGGAATTATTGGTCAAGAACATGGAGGATGGAGAGATTTATATCAATTCATGAAATATGTTCCTAAAGAATTAGCCTTATTTTTAATGTTTTTAGGTGAAGCTGTAATTGCTTTTATTTTAAGAATTATACATAACTTCTTTAATGAAAAAAGAAAAATTAGAATTGCTAATAAGATCGCGAATGATTATAAATTTGATACAGTAGACAAAGTTGAAAACGCTGTTTATAACTTAGGTGGAAGATTACAAAAGATATCTTATAAGAATGAATTAAATATTCCTTTAGAAACCTTATTTATTATTTCAGAAAAGAATACTTTACCTTTTAAAGATGTTTTAGATTATTACGTTAAAGGTGCATTAGATGTCATTAAAGAAAGAAATAATAAAAGAGTAATAGAAAAGAATAAAAAGAAAAATAGATAATATGAAAAAGCTAATTAGTTTATTTTGGTTGTTTTTTAAAATAGGTTTATTTACCTTTGGAGGTGGATATGCAATGATTCCATCTATCAAAGAAGAAATTGTAGAAAAAAGAAAATATATCTCTAATGATGAATTATTAGATATTATCGCAATCGCAGAATCAACTCCTGGTCCAACTGCGATAAACCTTGCAACATATATAGGTTATAAGAAAGATAAATTCCTAGGTTCTTTATTCGCGACTTTAGGAGTTATTTTACCATCGTTTATTATAATTGTAATAATTTCTATATTTTATAATTATTTCATGTCTATAAAGGCTGTTAAATACGCTTTTATAGGTATTAACGCCGCGGTTAGTATTTTAATTATATCTACTTCTATCAGTATGATTATTAAAATGAAAAAGAAAGTATTTAATATTGTTATATTAGTTCTAACCATTGTTTCTATGGCTATTGTAGAGATATTTAATTTAAGTTTTTCTTCTATATATTGCATTTTAATTGGAGGATTACTTGGAATATTTGTTAATGGATTTTTTAAAGCAAAGGAGGTAAATAAATGATCTACCTTCTATTGTTTATTGAATTTTTTAAAATAGGCTTATTCACCTTTGGAGGTGGATATGCGATGATTCCATTATTAAAAGAGACATGTTTAGCTCATAATTGGATGGATGAAGAAAGTTTATATTCTTTTATTGGTATTGCAGAATCTACTCCTGGACCAATCGCGGTTAATTTAGCAACATTTGTTGGCTATTCACAAGGTAATATTTTAGGTGCTTTAATTGCGACATTAGGAGTAGTTACTCCTGCGTTTATCATCATTATTTTAATTGCCTGCTTATTATCTAAAATCATGGATAATAAATACGTAAAAGGCTTTTTAAACGGTGTAAAACCAGTTGCAATAGGATTAATATTAGTCGCTGGATTGTCTTTATTTTATAAATCATTAGGTTTTACATCTATTAATGATTTTAACTTAAATTTATCCTTTATTATTTGTTTTGGTATATTAAGCGTATTTTATATTGTTTATTTAATAATTGGTAAAAAGAAAATTAATTCGATATTATTCATTGTTATTGCAGCAATATTTGGTATTGGAATTTCTTATTTAATTGCATAATATAGTTTAATACATAAAAAAAGCCACCTTGCGGTGACTATATTTCCTAGTGGCGGAGAAAAAGGGATTTGAACCCTTGCGCCGAGTTACCAGCCTACGAGCTTTCCAAGCCCGCCCCTTCAGCCTCTTGGGTATTTCTCCATGCGTTATTTATTCTACATTATATTAATATCTAAGTCAAAATAAATTTTAATAAAAATTATACTAACTTATGGTATAATATTTCCGAGGAAAGTGTATGAAAGAAATACTTATTAGTAAAAAAGAAGAAGGACAAACTGTTTATAAATTTGTTCGTAAGTACTTAAACGAAGCACCATTATCATTTATTGAAAAAATCTTTAGAAAAAAGGATGTTAAGATTAATGGTATTAGAGTTTCTAAACAAGAAATTATTCATGAAGGTGACAACATTCAAATTTATATTACAGATCAAATGTTAGAAGAATTTTCTAAACCTAAACCTGTTACTGAAATTAAAAATAAACCAAATATCATTTATGAAGATGATAATATTTTAATTTGCAATAAACCAAGTGGATTATTAGTTCATGGTGACTCTAAAGAAAAGAGAATTACATTATCAAATATGGTATTAAATTATTTATATTCTAAAGGAGAATATGATCCTTCTAATAATGCTTTTATACCAGGACCTGCACATAGAATTGATCGAAATACATCAGGACTTGTTATCTTTGGAAAAAATATTAAAGCTTTACAACAATTAGAAGATTTATTTAAAGAGCATGATAATATTGAAAAATATTATTTAGCTTTAGTTAATGGTAGAGTTGATAAAGAAGGTAAAATAGATGCACCTTTAATGAAAGATGAAATTAAAGGGGTCGTGGAAGTTAAACCGATTTCTAAAGGTGGAAAAACTGCTTTAACACTATATGAAGTAGAAGAAATATATAAAAGATATACTTTATTAAAAGTACAAATATTAACAGGTAGAACTCATCAAATAAGAGTCCATATGGCTTATATTAAACATCCATTGCTCGGCGATAGTAAATATGGTGATTTTAAAGAGAATAAATATTTTAAAGAAAAATTTAATTATGAAGGACAATTCCTTCATTCATATATCTTTAGATTTAATAAAATAGATGGATTCTTATCTTATTTATCTAACAAAGAATTTAAAGCTCCTTTAGGAGAAAAAGAAAAAAAGATCATTTCTAAATTAAAAAGTGAATAATTTATTAAGGAGGGATTTTAATGCGCAATATTGAAAAAGGCTTATTACTTGCATCTTATTTTGATATTGATGTGGAAGATAAAATCCCTTCTTTTATTTCTTGGATAAAACAAACTAAATCCTATCAAACATTTTTAGAAAATAAAGTTAAATTAAAAGAAAAAAAGAATTATAAAGCTAAAAAGATTTACGCTTATTATAACTCTATCGATATAGAGCATATTTCATCTTTAGAAGATGGAATTATTGAATATGGCAATATGCTTTATTTACTAAAAATATCTTCTGAAGACTATTATTCTAATCCTTTAATGGTAGTCTATTTGGAAAATGAGAATATGACTATTGGTGATTTTAAATTGAATTATAATTCTAAGATTATCACTTTAGATGAACTTTCTTTATTAGAAGATGGCTCTTTTAACGAGAAAAAACAATCTTTAGATATCTTATTTTCTTCTTGGAGTGATGAAGTACATAAACAGATTTTAACTCCAATTGAAGAATTTAAGAAAAGATTATTTTATTTTCCTAAAAGATTCATATTTAATTTTTTTAGAATAATAGAATTAATATTTATTATTGGTTCTTTAACTTCATGGATGATTCTATTTTTTAGTAAAATTAAAGATTATGGAGGAGGTTATTCAACCTTAATTAATTATTTCTTCTATTTGATATTAAGCTTTTCTATTATATATTTAATTACGTTTATCATTGTTATTTTAAAAAAGCGTAAAGATTATAAATATTATATTAAAGCAAGAAAAGTTGTTATTGAAGATGCTTCAAAATTAGAATCACAAATTGAACAAAAATTATATGCATATATTCTTGAATGCATTTCTAAAAGAATTAAGATGACTAAACTAGTTATTGAATTTAATACTTTAACTTCCTATTATGGTGAAATATCTTATTTTAGTAATATATTAAGAAAAAAGAAGATATTAAAGAAAGATTCAATATCTTATTTTGAGATTGGTTTTTTGATTGTTAATTTAATTCTTTGGATAACCCTTGGAATTTTATTCGTTCTTGATTAGGTGGTGAAATTATGGCTTTTAGTATAGTTATTAAAGATAAAACATTTAATAGTCTTGAACAAATAGGTAAGGAAATGTATTTATATCCTGAAGCATTTGAAAAGGTATTAACGAGTAGAAAATTTTTATTAATCTTAAAACAAGAAGATGAAGAAAAATTTAATAAGCTAATTGAATATAATCATCTTTATCGCGATGTAAATGCTTTTTTATTCTACGCTCAATATTTATTTTGCCCACATATGGAATTAAAATATCATCGACATAAATTTGATACATTAAAAGAATTGGGTGAATATATTATTTATAATGGACCAAGCATTGATATATATACTAAAGATTTATTAAAACTAAACCTTCTATCTAAGTATATGAAAGATCAAGGATTAGATAAAAAAAATCCTAAAATATACGATGAAGTAATATCTTTAGAGAAACTCAGTATAGAAAATGAAAATAGAGCATATTTTCTTCTTGGCTTTAGACTATCTGAATGTGATAAAATTATATATGATAAGAAGGAATATGACTCAGTCAAAGACTTCTTTAAAACCATGACAAGTGATTATTATTTATATAAGTTTTCTTCTGGCTTAGAAAATGACCAATACGTCTATAGTTGGTTGATTGTTAAAGGTTATGAAGATGTAATTACTAAGCATCATGGATTAATAGACACAATTGAGGAAATGGAGAAATAAAATGGAAAAACTTGTTGAACAAAAATACCAAAAGTGGTTAAAGGCTGATTTACCACAAGATCTTCGTGATGAACTTGCAAAGATGAACGAAGAACAAATTAATGATGCATTCTATCAAGATTTAGAATTTGGTACTGCAGGCATCAGAGGCGTTCTTGGCCCTGGTAGTAATAGATTAAATATCTTTATTATTAGAAAAGTAACTTATGGTTACGCAAAGTTCTTATTAAATACTTATAAAGATGCAAGAACTAGAGGTGTAGTTATTTCTCATGATAATAGATTATATTCTCGTGAATTTACTTTAGAAGCTGCAAAAATGTTATCTTCTTTTGGTATTAAAACATATATCTTTGATGCTTTAAGAGCGACACCTGAATTAAGTTTCGCAGTTAGAAGACAACATGCATGCGGCGGTATTATGATCACTGCTTCACATAACCCAAAGGAATATAACGGTTATAAAGTATATGATGAAGAAGGATGTCAATTAGTTCCTGAAAAGATTAAACCATATATTGATATCATTGCAACTTTACCAAGTGAAGTTGATGTTAAATTTGAAAACTACGAACCTAAAGGTGAAATCATCACATTAGGTGAAGAAGTTGATAGAGATTATATTGAACATGTAAAAGCTATCTTATTAAATCCTGAATTAGATAAAAAAGGATTTAAGATTGTCTTTACTCCTCAACATGGTGCTTCATTAGAAGTAGCTCAAAAGTTATTTAATGAATTAGGCTATGATGTAACATATGTTAAAGAACAATGTGTTCATGATCCATTATTTGGTGCGACAAAATCACCAAACCCTGAATTAAAAGAAGCATATGAATTACCAAATGAATATGCAAAGAAAGCTAATGCAGACATCATTATGATGACTGACCCAGATGCTGATAGATGTGGTATTGCAGTCAAAGATAGAAATGGCGAATATATCATGATGACCGGTAATGAAACTGGTGCAATTTTAATTGACTATGTCTTTAAAATGAGAAAAGAAAAAGGATTATTACATAAAAATGGTATCCTTCTTCAATCAGTTGTTACTTCAACATTTGGTGAAGAAGTCGCAAGAAGCTATGATATTCATGTAGAATCTGTATTAACTGGATTTAAATATATTGGTGAAAAGATTCACGAATATGAATTAAATCATAAATATGAATATGAATTTGGTTATGAAGAATCATATGGATATTTACTTGCACCATTCGCACGTGATAAAGATTCATTACAAGCTTTAACAATGATCGCAGAAATGGCTAATTATTATCGTTTACAAGGTAAAAACTTACTTGAAGTATACGAAGAATTAGAAAAGAAATTTGGCTATCACTTAGATAAATTATATTCCATCTACTTTGAAGGACAAAACGGTAAAAAGAAGATGGATGAAATTATGGCAGGTTTAAGAAAATCACCAGTTAAAGAATTAAATGGTGTAAAACTTGCTAAATTAGAAGATTATAAATCATTAAAAGTCTTAGATAGAGAAGGCAAAGAAATTGGTAAAATTGAACTTCCAACAACAGATATGATCAAATTATATTTTGAAGATGGAACTACAATCGCAATTAGACCTAGTGGTACAGAACCAAAATGTAAATTCTATTATGGAGTAAAAGGTACTTCTAAAGATGAAGTTAATAAAAAACCTGATGAATTCCATAAAGATATCTTAAAATACATTGGATTAACTAAATAATTAATTATTAAATTAAACGATGGTGACTTTGTTATCATCGTTTTTCTTTAGACAAAATAAAAACCCCTAAGGATTACTTTAGGGGTTTATTTAGTTCTTTAAACTTATTTTTTTAATGCGTTTAATGCTCTAGTTTGTTTGCTATCTTTATTGAATGTTTTACCTTCAATTTTTGCGAGCTTTAAGATTTCTTTAGCGATTGTTTCTGCACCTTCCATAGATGTTGTTTCAACTTCTAATTCGTAGTCAATAACATCACCATATGCAGAACGGTCAATATCAACGATTGCGTTCTTGTATTCGATTTCAATACGTGTTGTTGTTAAAGAAGTTAAAATGCTTAAATCTTCTGGATTAACAGATAAGATCGCTAAGAATTTTTTAATTCCGCCTTCTGGGAAGAAACCATCTTCTTGTAATTTATCGAATGAAGAAGAAGCAATGTGTTCATTCTTTTCTAATAAACCTTCACTTAAAGGAGCTTTTAATGTTAATTCATAGTTTTGTGATTTTTCTCTAATACGTAAGAACATATCGTGTTTCTTTAAATAAAGATCTTTTGTATCGATATAATAATTTGTTTGTTTTACTTTTGGAGTATTTTCTAAATGTAATGCTTTAATAACATTTTCATATTCTGCCTTTGTTAATAAGACTTTTGATTCAATTTCAATATTTGATTTCATAATTGTACCTCGTTTTTACCTTAAATATAATACTATTTGTTAACGCTTAAGTCTATTATTTTAATTAATAAATTAATTATTCTTGGATTTTAAGCGTTTAAAAAGGCGAAATTATAGAAAAAGTTGCATTTTTTTAAATATATAGTTAAAATTATATCAATAAGGAGTTATTAGCCTATGTATTTTTTATGGACAAGCGGTACATCAACTTCTAATAAAAGTTGGTTTTCACAATATGGATGGATTATACTTGGAAGTATCTCTATTATTTTATTAGCTTTAATGATCTTTATGATTGTTTTATATGTTAAACAATCTAAGAAAGAAAAAAAGGAAGAAGAATCAAATAACGCGATTGCAGGTTGCTTTGGTGATAAAGATAATATTGTAAGTTGTGAAGCTAAAGGCTCTAGGTTAGTTTTAGTATTAAATGACTATGATAAAGTCGATGAAGCTAAATTAAAAGAATTAGGTATTACTAGTATTATTAAACAAACAAATAAGATCACATTAATCGCTGGTAGCAGCGCGAAAAACTTAGAAGAATTAATTAACAAAAAATAGGAGTAAGGTTTTAAATCTTACTCCTATTTTATTAGGTTTAACTTTTTTAAATCTTCTTTGATTTCTTCAATAGGGAAACCAACAATGTTATTGTAACTTCCTTCAATTTTTTTAATTAATGGAAATTTATCATTGTCTTGAATACCATAAGCTCCTGCTTTATCAAAACATGAACCATATGCGATATAAGAAGATATTAATTCTTCACTTAAATCGTTAAATGTTACTTTTGATGTTACAATTCTTGTTACATCAATATTTTTATTTTTAGAATAAATAGTGTAACTTGTTTTAACTTCATGAGTTCTATTTGATAAAGATTTTAATTTATTATAAGCATCTATTTTATCTTTAGGTTTGCCTAAGATTAAATTGTCTAATATAACGACTGTATCTCCAGATATTATAATATCATCTGGATATTCTTTGGAAACTTCAATAGCTTTATAATATGAAATTTTATCAATAGGATATTTTGTTTCATCAATAGGTTTAATTACTACTTTGAAATCTTTAATTATTTCTCCTAAAAGAGATTTTCTTCTAGGAGAATTACTTGCGAGAATAAACATTTTTAAATCTTTCTTTCATTCTTATTCATAATGATTGGAATGATCATTGGATTACGATGAGTGTGTTGGAAGAATATTTGTCCAAGCACTGATTTTGAAACGTTTTTAATTTCACCAAAAGTGACTTTAGTCTTCATTAATTCGTTTAATGCTTGATATAATTTATCTTTTGCAGCTTCTACTAATTTAATTGATTTTTCATCTAAATAGATAAATCCTTTTGTGATAATTTCAGGCTTTTTAAGAATAGTGTTTGTTCTTGAATCCATTGAGATTAATACTGCGACCATACCATCACTTGATAATAATTTTCTATCTTTAATAACCGCGGTAGATAAACCTGTAATATCTTTACCATCGATGTAGATATCATCAACTGGAACTCTAACACCAGTTGTAACTTCATGACGATTTAATACTAATGTATCACCGTTTGATAAAACAAAGGTATTTTCTTTTGGTATACCTAATTTATGTGCGATTTCTGCGTGCATTTTTAACATGTAATATTCACCATGAGCAGGCATGAAATACTTAGGATGAACAAGTTTTAACATCAAGCGTAATTCTTGTCTTGAAGGGTGGCCTGATGCGTGTAAATTAGGATACATTGAGTTAGTAACAACGCTCGCACCTAAACGATATAATTTATTGATTAATACATCGATTTGGTAAGTATTTCCTGGAATTGGACTTGATGAGAAAATAACAGTGTCACCAGGAATAATCTTGATGATGTTATGTTCACCTGAAGCAATTCTACTTAACGCAGCGAGAGATTCACCTTGTGAACCTGTACATAAAATAACAATTTCATTGTTCTTATAATCTTTTAATTTATCAGGTGTAATGATGGTATCATCTGGTACTTTAATATAACCATATTTTCTTGATACTTCAATTGAAGTATTCATTGATCGACCAATGACACATATTTTTCTATTGAAAGAAATACAAGCTTCAACAATTTGTTGGATACGAGAAATATTACTTGAGAAAGTAGAAATAATAATTCTTTGAGTTGCTTTATTGAAAGCATCCATAATTGCATCGATAACACTTCTTTCTGAAAGAGTGTAACCTTCTTTTTCTGCGTTAGTTGAATCGGCGAGAAGTAAATCAACACCTTCATCACCTAGACGAGCGATTTTATTTAAATTAATATCACGAGAAATAGGTGTTAAATCGATTTTAAAGTCACCAGTTGTAACAATCCTTCCTTGTGGTGTATCAACACATATACCAAAAGCATCTGGAATTGAGTGAGTAACACTGAAGAATTGAACTTTGAATTCATCAATAGTGATAATAGAATTTTCATCATATTCAACTAAATTAACGTTGGATAAGTGATGTTCTTCTAATTTATTTCTGATTAAAGCAAGAGCTAATTTAGGTGCGTAAATTACTGGTATATTAACATTTTGAACAATGAATGGTACCGCGCCAATATGGTCTTCGTGACCATGAGTAATAAATAAAGCTTTAATCTTGCTTCTATTATTTTTTAAATGAGTGTAATCAGGTACAACATAGTTGACACCTAAAATACCTTCTTCTGGAAACATGACACCAGCATCGATAATAATTAAAGATTTTTCATTCTCAATGCAATATGTGTTTTTTCCGACTTCTCCAAGTCCTCCAAGAGCGTAGATGGAAACAGGAGAAGATAATACCTTTTTATTATCCATATTAAATAACTAATCCTTTCTAAAAATTATTTATAAATTATATAATTTCTTAAAACTATTATGTCTTATTAGTTTCAATCAATTAGATTGTATATCAATATTAATATTTTTGCAAACTTAAAAGAGATAAATATTAAAGAAAATATTTATGGTAGTAAAATAAATTATTATTTAATAAATTAAATAAGATATGAATTTGGAATAACCTTTTCTGGATTATCTTTATCGATGTGATCGTAATATAAAATACCATTTAAATGGTCATATTCGTGTTGTAATACAATTGCATCATATCCTCTTGCAGTAATGGTTATATCTTTTTTAGTGATTACATCATAAGCTTTTAAAACAATCTTATCATAACGATAAACATAGCCATTGTGGTCATCATCAACAGAAAGACAACCTTCTCCACCTTGAATAGCGACTCTTCTAATTGAATTTTGAACAATCTTAGGATTGACTAAACCATATTGGATAATTTTATCTCCAGATGTGTAATAAACTGCGAATATTCTTTTATTAACACCAATTTGAGGAGCTGCTAAACCAACACCTGATCTAATGTGATGCTTTTGAGCGTATTCATCATCTTGACTTAATTTTAAATATTCGACCATGTCGAGAACTAATTTTTCTATTTCTTTTGTTAAAGGCATATCTACTGGAAGAGATTTTTCTCTTAATGATGCCTCAGTATCTTTAACGATTTTAAACATATATATCACCCGGGATTATTTTATCAAAGTTTATAGTAAAAATAAACTTGTTTTAGTATAATTAACATATAGTTTAAGGAAGGATTTTATGAGCGATATACACGAATTAATTGATGATTTAGCAAATAAGATAAAATCGAGTGAAGATTATAAAAACCTTCTGATCGCAGAAGAAACAATGAAAAATGATGAAGAAGTGAATAAACTATCTATCAATTTTCAAAAAGCAGAACTTGCTTATTCTAATGGATTAAACCATTATAAAGAAGGAAGTAAAGAATTAAGTGATTTACAAAGAGATTTATATTTCGCAAAATATGCGTTAGATACTAATCCAAAAGTAATGGAATATACTTCTTTATTAAATAAAGTAAATGAACCTTTAATATATCTTCAATATAACTTAATTGATTTATTTAAAGGACATAAGGGGACTTGTAAATAATGTTAAGAATTATCGGAGGAAAATATCGCCATTTAAAAATAGAAGCACCAGATGTTACTACTACTAGACCAACAACTGATCGAGTAAGAGAAGGATTAATGTCTGCATTAAGCGTTTATATGCCTGATAAGAATGTATTAGACTTATTCGCTGGTTCTGGTGCACTAGGATTAGAATCTTTATCGCGTGGAGCGAAATCTGCGACATTTGTTGATTCAAATATAAGTGCGATTAATACTATAAAATTAAATATTAAAAATATTAAGATTGAAGAACCTACAACAATTTATTTTGGTAAATATAAAGACTTTTTAAACCAAAATAAAGATAAAAAATATGGTGTAGTTTATCTTGACCCACCTTACAAAATGAAAGAGTGTTATGATGAGATTGTCAATTTCTTATTTGATAATGATATGCTAGAAGATGATGCAATCATTGTTAAAGAATGCGATATTGATTTTGGTGATGATGAACGTTTTGTAAAAAGAAAATCTTATAAATATGGAATAATCCATGTTAATGTATATTGGAGGAAATAAGTAAATGAAAATTGCAATGTATCCAGGAAGTTTTGACCCTTTAACAAATGGTCATTTAGATATTATTACTAGAGCGAGTAAACTATTTGATAAAGTTTATGTTTGCATCTCAATTAATCCTAAGAAAACATATTATTTTAATGTTGAAGAGAAGATTAATATGTGTAAAATTGCATGCGAAAAACTTAAAAATGTTGAAGTTGTTTATACAGATGGATTAGTTGTTAAAAAAGCTAAAGAATTAAAATGTGGTGTTCTTATTAGAGGCTTAAGAGCGGTTTCTGATTTTGAATACGAAGTACAACTTGCAACAACTAATGAATATATTGATAGTTCTATTGAAACTATTTTCTTACTTGCAAGTGAAGGCAAAGGTTTTATTTCAAGTTCTACAGTAAAAGAATTATATAAAAATAGAGTTGATATTTCTCGTCTTGTCCCACCTGTTGTAGTTGATTATTTCAAGAAGAAATAGTTATAAATTATAAACATAAAAAAAGAAGATTCACTTTGAAGTGAACCTTCTTTTTATTAGTCTTGTAAACCTTTCCACATATCAGTGAGGATATCAATGTCTGTTTTACTTGAATCGTCTGATGTGTTATATGATGTCCATGAAGATGAAGAAGCAAGTCTCATATCAACAATTTCATCATTGTGGAATTTAACTGCACATGGAAGATATAAATCGCTTGAAGCTGAAGATCTATCTGCGCTAGTTTCGTATAAGTTGTCTGTGTTGTCTTTGTTAAATGATGGGAATAATACGCTGTAACCATGTTTTGCTTTGAAAGCATCGTTATATGATGATCTCCATGGTTCATCACCACTATTATCATTATATTTATCAGAAAGTTTTCCTAATAAATGATATTTATAATTTGCTGCAGAATCGTTTGTGTATTTTTCGTTTGTTTTATCCCAGTTTGAATATTGGTTTTCTGAAGTAGAGAAATCTACAACATATAAATTGATATTTGAATGATTTGCATAGAAGCTTGCTACTGCATCTTCTAATGTATTTGATCCATCAATGAAGATAACTAATGAATCTCCGCTGTTGGAATTTAATTTTGATGCATATGGGTAATAATCATTACCAGCATCTGTTCCCCATTCACTTGTTGTTAAATCACCGAATAATTCTCTGTATTCAACTCTATGGTTATAATAGAATTCACCTTCATCACTTGCATTTACTGCAGATTGAATTGCGTTGATAATTGGATTGATAGAGAAGATTAAACCAAAGATGATACCAACGATTAATAAAGGTTGTACCCAAGCTGTTTGTCTAATCCATTCCCAGATTTTTTTGAAAAATCCACCGATTGCTTTAAATATTTTATCCATTAAATTTCCTCCTATATTAATTTTTATAAAGGCCAATTTCTTCAATAGCGGTTAAATAATAACATTCTATAATATATTTTTCAATAAACATTTACTTAAAAATGAAAATTAAAGATATCTCATAAATATATTATTTATATTTATTTAACTAACCTTAAACTAAACATAAAAGATATAAATTATATTGTGATTAATGTTTTCACCGAACTTTTATTAATCTAAACTATAAATATTTCAATTAGATTAAATAAATCTAGATTTATTTTAGAGTAGTGATAAAATATTAATGATTTGGAGACGGATATATATGCCTTTTAAAAAGATTAAAAAAGATTTAACCGACTATATGTATGATCATCCTACTTTAAGGGTTAGTTTATCATACATTGTAACAATTTTAGCCGCGGCATTAAGTGCATTTATATATGCATATAGTTATAAAACATTTGTTGCTCCTCCAGTTGAAGGGGCTACAACATTCGTAACTGGTGGCGCGGGTGGCGCTAGCCAAGTTATTGTAAAAATATGTGAAATATGTGGTTTGGATTCACAATATGAGATTGGTAATACAACGATTGGATATATTATTCAATCTGCTTGTTATGTATTAATCAATGCTCCTCTTGCAGTATTATCTTTTAGAAAGATTGGTAAACAATTTACTTTATTTACTGCGATCAATATTGGATTTTATTTCTTGTTTGTAAATATTATTCCACTTGATTTATGTACAATGTTCTATGAAAAAGCTGCAACAACTTACGGTATTGAATTAAATTTATTTGAAAGATCCTTATTCGCAGGTCTTTGTACTGGAATTTCTGTTGCAATCGCAGTTAAAGCAGGACATTCATCCGGCGGAACTGATATTCTTTCCATGTATATTACTTTAAAAAATCCAAATGCACAATTTGGACATGTATCATTACTTATTAACTCAGTTATTTTAATTACTTACACTATATTAAATATGATTGAAATAAAGAGTGTTTTATATATAACAATGATTATGTATAGCCTTATTTATCTATTTGTTAATTCAACGGTTGTTGATAAGATTGTTGTTAAAAATCGTAAATCACAAATTCAAATCATTACTGAAAATGATAAATTACCTGATATGCTTATATCCTACTTCCCTCATAGCGCAACTATAATAGAAGGTAAGGGAGCGTATACAAAAGAAAATAAGCTTGTTATTTATACAGTTGTTTCTGAAAAAGAAGTTAAACAAGCTTTAAAAATTATTAGACAAATTGACGATAAAGCATTCGTCGTTGTAACAAAAGTTTCTGCCTTAGAAGGCCGATTCTATGTAGACCCACAAAAATAGGAGGAAATTATGCACACATTAAAAGATCTCGCGGATTTAATATTCCCAACAATTACTGAAACTATTGATGATTTAGAAAAAAGATATCCATCAAGAAATTTACAAAAAGGACAAGAAGTAACACGTTTTGCTCCTTCTCCAACAGGCTTTTTACACACAGGTAGCTTATTCACAAGCTTAGTCGCTCAAAAAGTCGCAACTCAATCTAACGGTATTTTCTATATAAGACTTGAAGATACTGATACAAAAAGAGAAGTTGCAGGTTCTGGTAAAGAATTAATTGACCAATTAAAAGTCTTTGGCGTTATTAACGATGAAGGATATTATGGTGATCATGAAGAAGGAAAATATGGACCATATATTCAATCTCAACGCGCGGATATTTATAAAGTAGTTATTAAACATCTTATTGAAATTGGTAGAGCGTATCCTTGCTTTTCAACTAAAGAAGAATTAGATGAATTAAGAAAGAAACAAGAAGAAAATAAAATTATTCCTGGTTATTATGGACAATACGCAATCTGCAGAAATTACGATATTGAAGAACAAATAAGAAGAATTACTGATGATGAACCATATGTTATTAGATTTAAATCATTAGGTAATCATGAAAATAAGATTAAAGTACATGATTTAGTTCGTGGAGACTTAGAATTATCTGAAAA
>CAVFKD010000019.1:0-31502 GCA_963623095.1 bacterium
TTTTTTAAATATATTTATTTAATTTGTTGACATTGAATTAAATGAGAATATAATAGTTGCATGTCGAACAGTTCGACATCAAACTAAAGGAGAATTATGAAACAAAGACTAATTGGAGGAGAAGTAAGAAAATTACAAAACTTATTATCTAGAGAAATAGATTCTTATGTTCGTTCATTAGGTTCTACTAGTGATCTTATCTCAGGACCAAATATGTTTATTTGTAAATATATTATTGAACATGAAGATGAAGATATTCATCAATGTGATTTAGAAAAAGTATTACAAACGACTAAATCAACATGTTCAAAAGTATTATCTACAATGGAACGTAAGGGTTTAATTGAAAGAGTAAGTGCTTCAGATAATCGTTGTAAAAAGATTGTGATTACCGATTATGGAAGAAACCTAATTAATGAATTTGATAAAAAGATATACGCTCATGATAAAACCTTAGTGGAAGGTTTATCTAATGATGAAGTAGAAACTTTCTTACATTGTTTAGATGTTATCAAAGATAATTGTTTAAAAAGTGAAAAAGAAACCAAAAATAAATTAAGTAAATAACTTTGTTATTTAAGAAAAAAATATTGCATAAATTAATTAAAGTAATTAGAATTATGCGGAAACGGGAGGAAAAGAAAAAAATATGCATACAATAAAAGTTCTCTCTAAAAGTATTAGAGAATACAAAAAAGAATCTATTTTAACTCCATTATTTATTATTATTGAAGTTATTATGGAATGTTTGCTTCCATTTGTTGTAAGTAATTTAATTAACTATTTACAAGGTTTAGCGAATGGAACAGGCACAGAAAACGTAACTGGTGCAGAAATTATTATTAGAATTGCAATTACAGGCTTAATCTTAGTTGCAATGGCATTTGCTTCTTTATTTGGTGGAGCAATGGCAGCAAGATTTGGTGCGAAAGCTGGCGCAGGTTTTGCGAAAAACTTAAGAAAGGATGTTTATTATCGTATTCAAGAATTTTCTTTCGCGAATATCGATAAATTCTCAACACCTTCTTTAGTTACTAGATTAACTACAGATATTACAAATATTCAACAAGCTTATATGATGATTATTAGACTCGCGGTAAGATGCCCATTACTTTTAATTTTCAGTGTCATCTTCGCATTCAGTTATCATCCAACCCTACCTTTATTATTCATTGCGATTATTCCAGTAGTTGCAATTGGATTAATCTTTATTTTTAAATTCTCACATCCTTTATTTGTTAAAGTCTTTAATAAATATGATGCTTTAAACAATACAGTACAAGAAAATGTTCGTGGTATGAGAGTTGTTAAAGCTTATGTTAGAGAAGATTATGAACAAGAAAAATTCAATAAAGCATCAACAGATGTTATGAATGATTTTATTAAAGCAGAAAAGATTGTTGGTATGAATAACCCATTAATGATGCTTGCGATGTATACTTCATTTACTCTTTTAATGTATATTGGTGGAAAAATCATTATTGAAACTGGAGCATCTGATGCATGGGGTGGATTAAATATCGGTGATTTAACATCATTATCAACTTATTCAATGCAAATTCTTTCATCTCTTATGATGTTTAGCTTTGTCTTTATGATGTGTGTTATTTCAAGTGAATCTGCGACTAGAGTTTGTGAAATTCTTGAAGAAAAACCAACTTTAACTAATCCAGAAAATCCTATTTATGAAGTTAGTAATGGTGATGTTGAATTTAAGGGAGTTGCATTCAAATACAAAGAAGATGCAGATAGATACGCACTTGAAAATATTAACTTAAGTATTAAATCAGGTGAAACTATTGGTATATTAGGTGGAACAGGTTCTGCAAAATCTTCCTTAATTCAATTAATCTCAAGATTATATGATGTCACTGATGGTGAAGTATTAGTTGGTGATCATAATGTTAAAGAATATGATTTAAAGACTTTAAGAGACAATGTTGCAGTTGTTTTACAAAAGAATGTCTTATTCTCAGGAACTATTAAAGAAAACTTACGTTGGGGTAATTTAGAAGCTACTGATGAAGAAATGATTGAAGCTTGTAAACTCGCTCAAGCGGATGAATTTATTCAAACATTCCCTGATAAATATGATTCATATATTGAACAAGGTGGATCTAACGTATCCGGTGGTCAAAAACAAAGACTTTGTATCGCTCGTGCATTATTAAAGAAACCTAAGATTTTAATTCTTGATGACTCCACTAGCGCGGTTGATACAAAAACTGATGCTTTAATTAGACAAGGATTAAAAGAATTTATTCCTACTACAACAAAGATTATCATCGCTCAAAGAGTATCTTCAGTTCAAGATGCAGATAAGATCATTGTTATGGACAATGGTACAATCAATCAAATTGGTGATCATGAAACATTATTGAAAGAAAATAAGATTTATCAAGAAGTCTATTATTCTCAAAATAAAGTAAATAATGAGGAGGGCAAATAATATGAATAGAGAACGTATTAAAAGAGCTAATCATGAAGAATTCAATAAACAACATGCTCCTCATAAATTAAATAAAGGTATATTAGGTAGATTATTTAAATTACTATTTAGTTTCTTTAAGAAAGAATGGATTATTGTCTTTATTTGTTTAGCTTTAGTTGTTATCGCAAATGCGGCAGCTTCAGTATTCTTAAATAATATTACTTCAACTGTTGAAAAAGGTTTAGCTAACCAAGGTAATGAAGCAATTATTCAAGAATGTATGAATTCATTACTTATTATTTTAGTTACTATGGCTTCTATAAGAGGCGCAGGTGTTATTGCTAGTGTTATTCAAAACTTATTAATGGCTAAGATTACTCAAGGTTCATTAAAGAAAATTAGAGTCTTAATGTTTAATAAGATGGAAAAACTTCCTATTAAATATTTTGATCAAAATAACTCTGGTGATATCATGTCACACTATACTAACGATACTGATACATTAAGACAAATGATTTCTCAAACTATTACTCAAATCATTCAAGCGGCAGTTATGTTAGTCGTCTTAGTATTCTTAATGCTTTATTATTCAGTATGGCTCGCATTAGTTGTATTTGTTGGTATCTTCTTCATGGTTTTCACAACTAATAAAATTGGTAAAAATTCTAGAAAAGGATTTATTGAACAACAAAAACAAATTGGTCGAGTAGAAGGTTATGTTGAAGAAATGATGCATGGCCAAAAGGTTGTTAAAGTATTTAACTACGAAGAAAAATCAAAAGAAAAATTTGATGAAATAAACGATGCTTTATATAAAGCGTCAGATTTCGCAGAAGCTAATGCTTCTAAAATGGGTCCTATTACAATGAATATTGGTAACATTATGTATGTTATCCTTGCATTCATTGGTGGCTTATTTGTCGCAGGTTCATTAAGTGGAATGGAATTATATAACTTATCTATTTCTGGTGGATGGTCAAAAATTACTTTAGCGACATTCTTACCTATTTTAATTTCTTTCTTAACATTATGTAGACAATTTACAAATAACGTCAACCAAGTCGCACAACAATTTAATACTCTTGTTATGGCAGGTGCAGCAACAGAAAGAATCTTTGCTTTAATTGATGAAACTCCTGAAACTGATGAAGGTTATGTTACTTTAGTTAACGCGAATATCGATGAAAATGGTAATGTCAGTGAATCTGAAAAGAGAACTGGTAAATGGGCTTGGAAACATCCTCATGGTGATGGAAGTGTTACTTATACAGAATTAAAAGGTGATATCAGAATGTTTGATGTTGACTTTGGTTATGTACCAGAAAAGATTGTCCTTCACGATGTTACTTTATATGCATATCCTGGACAAAAAGTTGCATTCGTTGGTGCGACAGGTGCAGGTAAAACAACTATTACTAACTTAATTAACAGATTCTATGATATCGCGGATGGTAAGATCAGATATGATGGCATTAACATTAATAAAATCAAGAAAGATGATTTAAGAAAATCTCTTGGTATTGTCTTACAAGATACTAACTTATTTACCGGAACTGTTATGGATAATATCCGTTATGGTAAACTAGATGCGACTGATGAAGAATGTATTGAAGCGGCAAAACTCGCGAATGCACATGATTTCATTACTCGTCTTCCAGATGGCTATAACACAATGTTATTAAGTGATGGAGCAAACCTTTCTCAAGGTCAAAGACAACTTATATCTATCGCTCGTGCGGCAGTTTGTAACGCTCCTGTTATGATTATGGATGAAGCTACTTCTTCTATTGATACACGTACTGAATTATTAGTTCAAAAAGGTACTGATGAATTAATGAAAGGTAGAACAGTCTTTGTTATCGCACATAGATTATCAACAGTTCAAAACTCAGATGTAATTATGGTATTAGATCATGGTGTTATTATCGAAAGAGGTAGCCATGAGGAATTAATCGCAAAGAAGGGTAAATACTATCAATTATATACTGGTGCATTCGAATTAGAATAAGCAATTACTACCTAGGGTTCTAGGTAGTTTTTTATTTTTCTAAAGAAATCTATATTTAAAAGTTATATAATAACTTTGCGAGGTACAAATTATGTTAAAAGATATACAAAAATTACAAGAATATTTAAAAAATAATAATATTGATGCTTATATTATTTCATCAAATGATGATCATGGATCTGAATATATTGGTGATCATTTTAAAGCAAGAGCGTATTTTTCTTCATTTACAGGAAGTGCAGGTACATTAGTAGTTACTCAAGATGCTTCTTATGTATGGACTGATGGAAGATATTTTCTTCAAGCAGAACAACAATTAAAAAAATCTAATTCTATTTTAATGAAGATGGGATTACCTGAAACTCCTTCAATAAGCGAATTTATTTCTTCATTAGGAGAAAATAAAACTATTGCTTTTGATTTTAAATTAGTTCCTACATCATTTGCTTTAAGTTTAAAGAAATTAAATCCAACTGATAAATTATTAGACGAAGGAAGTATTATTGATCAAATATGGGAAAATCGTCCTTCAATTAAAAAATCAAAAGCATATTATTTAAATGATTCAATCTCTGGAGAAAGTGTTGAATCTAAAATCAATTTCTTAATTAATGATTTAGAAAATAAACATGCCGCGGGAGTATTAATTACTTCATTAGATGATATTGCTTATTTAACA
This sequence comes from bacterium, assembly GCA_963623095.1. Lineage (GTDB taxonomy): Bacteria > Bacillota_I > Bacilli_A > RFN20 > CAG-449 > UBA3210. The sequence goes on from CAVFKD010000019.1 coordinate 5,119, forward strand.
AATACTAGAGGCGATGATATTTCTTATAACCCAGTTAATTATGCATTCTTCTATCTTTCTAGAGGTAAAAGAATTCTTTATATGGATAAAGAAAAATATGATGATAAATTCTTATCCATCATGGAAAAATTAAACATTAGCATTAAAGATTATGATGATGTTTATAATGATGTTAAAGATATTGAAGGTGATGTTTTACTCGATGAAGGTAAAACAAATTATGCTTTATATAATTCAATTAAAAATCCTGTATTAGAAAGATTCTCTGCCTTAACAATGAAAAAGACAATTAAGAATCCTACCGAAATTAAGAATATTAAAAAAGCACATGTTGAAGATGCAGTAGCGATGGTTAAATTCATGCACTATATCAAAACTAACTTCAATAAGATTGATTTAGATGAACTCAAGGTTCAAGAACAATTATTAAAATTCCGTCAAGAAGGTAAAGATTTCTTGGATTTAAGTTTTGGTACCATCTGCGGATTCAACTCTCATGGTGCGATTATTCATTATTCAAGTAGTGAAGAAACAAACATTAAAGTTGAAGGTTCAGGATTATTATTAGTTGATTCAGGTGCACAATATAAATATGGTACAACTGATATTACTAGAACTTTTGCTTTAGGTAAGATTTCAAAAGAAATGAAACATTATTTTACATTGGTTTTAAAATCACATATCGATTTAGCGAAGACTACTTTCTTAGAAAATACTCCAGGTCTATCTTTAGATATGATTTCTAGAGCCCCATTATATAATGAATTTGTCGATTATAGACATGGTACAGGTCATGGAGTAGGCTATTTATTAAATGTCCATGAAGGACCTCAATCAATTACCTGCAGGGCTATTACTCCAATGAGTAGTTATCCATTTAAAGAAAATATGTTAACAAGTAATGAACCTGGTATTTATCTACCTAATAAATTCGGTATCAGACATGAAAATTTAGTTTTATCATATAAAAAAGAAGAAAATGAATGGGGTAAATTCTTAGGATTTGAAACTATTACTTTAGTCCCATTTGATTTAGATGGTATCGATAAATCAATGCTTGATGAAAGCGAAAGAAAATGGCTTAACGATTATCATAAATTAGTCTATAAGAAATTAAATAAATATTTAACTCCAGAACTTTCTAGATATTTAAAGAAAGTCACTAAGGCTATTTAATATGAAGAAATTATTGATTGTCGTTGATTATCAAAATGATTTTGTTGATGGTTCATTAGGCTTTGAAAAGGCTAAAGAACTTTCACCTAAAATCGAAAATAAAATATTAGAATATTTAAATTCAAATAATGATATTATTTTTACTTTAGATACTCATAAAGAAGATTATCTTTCTTCTTTAGAAGGTAAACAATTACCTATTAAACATTGCATTGAAGGAAGTTATGGTCATGAAGTATATCCTTCAATAAAGAAATATGTATCTAAAGCTATTAAAGTATTTAAAAAAGAAACTTTCCCAAGTTTAGAACTTGCAAACTTTTTAAAAGATCATCCTTATGATGAAGTAGAACTATGTGGACTTGTTTCTAATATCTGCGTACTCACTAATGCAGTTATGGTAAGAAGTGCATTACCAAATGCACATATATTTATAAATTCAAATCTTACTTCTTCTAATGATTTAAAACTTCAAGAAGAAGGATTTGATGTATTAAAAGGAATATTTATTGATGTTATTAAATAATAATTCACAAATTGAATTACTCGCACCGGCAGGAACATTAGAAAGTTTCTATGCTGCGATTAATGCTGGGGCTAATGCAGTTTATCTTGGAGGTAAGCTTTTTTCAGCCAGGGCATATGCTTCTAATTTTGACAATGAAGAAATTGCTAGATTAATTAAATATGCACATTTACATAATGTAAAAGTTAATATTACTGTTAATACTTTAATATTTGATGATGAATTTGATGAATGCATTGCTTTTATTGATTTTTTATATAAGCATGATGTTGATGCAATATTGATTCAAGATTTAGGTCTCGCTAATTACTTGCATAAAGTATATCCTTCATTAGTTTTACATGCATCTACTCAATTAAATTGCCATAATGTCAATGAAGCAAAAGCGTTAATTGATTTAGGCTTTAAAAGAATTGTTTTAGCTAGAGAAGTATCTTTTGAAGAAGCAAAGAAAATAAAAGCTTTAGGTGTTGAAGTAGAAGTATTTATTCATGGGGCATTATGCGTATCTTATTCTGGAAATTGTTTAATGTCTTCTTTTATCGGAGGAAGATCTGGTAATCGAGGTAGATGCGCTCAACCTTGTCGAAATGAAATGAGAGTTGAAGGCAATTCTAAAACAAGTGATAAATTTGGTATTTCAACAAAAGATATTTGTGATATTGAATATGTTGATAAACTGATTGATATAGGCATTGATTCTTTGAAGATTGAAGGAAGAATGAAAAGAGAAGAATATGTATATAAAGTTGTTTCTACTTATAGAAAAGCTATTGATGCATATTATCAAAAGAAAGATATTGAATTAAGTAAAGATATCGAAGAAATGAAATCTTTATTTAATCGAGGATTTTCTAAAAGCTTCTTGTTTGATGAATCAAGAACTACTATTCTTAATCAAAAAACATCTTCTCATCAAGGTCAACATCTAGGCAAAGTAGTGAGAATCGAAAAAGATTATATTTATATTCAATTAGATGAACAACTAGATCTATTTGATGGTATTAGATTTAATAACGAATATCAAAATGGACAAGAAGTTCAAAAGATGTTTGTTAATTCTAAGGAAGTTAGTTCCGCTTATAAAGGACAAGTAGTCAAACTTAAATCTTATAAGATTAAAGCTAATATAGATGATGAAGTAATAAAAACAACTTCTAAGGCTTTAATGGATGAAATAGGTTCACTTATCAATATAGAAAAGAAAACGCCTCTTAAAATGGCTTTAAAAGCTAAAATAGACCAATCTATTGAAATTAAATTCATTTGTAATGATATAGAAGTATGCGTAATTGGCAATAAAGTTGAAAAATCAATTTCTTCACCAATATCAAAAGAATCAATAATTAAACAATTATCTAAATTAGGTGATACAAGTTTCTATTTAGATTCATATCAAATCGATATGGATGAGAATATCTTTATATCTTTAAAATCATTAAATGAATATCGTAGAGAATTGATTTTAAAATTAGAAGAAAAATTAAATAATTTTAATTCTTATCCTTTGGATGATATTCATTCATATCAATATGGAGATAATATTTCTAGTAGTGAAGAATTTGCTTATTCTGTTCAAGTAGAAAACTTGGAACAATATAATATTGTTAAAGAATATCCATTTAAAAATATTTATATACAAAACAAAGAAGTATATGAAAGTATTAAGCAAGAAAGTAATGCATATAATACTTTAAATAGAATTGAACATTTTAATGATGAAAATGTTAAGAAAAACTCAGTTATTTCATATTTAAAGAAATTGGATTCAAAAACAAATATTGTAACTTCACCATATTTTAATTTAGTGAATTTTTATGGATTAGATTTTATTTATAATTATGGTATTTCCAATGTCATATTGTCTTATGAACTAGATAAAGAACATATTGAAATGATGATGAAGAAATATTTTTACTCATATAGAAGTTATCCTAAAGTTAGTTTACCTTTATATGGAAGAATTGATTTGATGATTATGAAATCTTGTCCTATCGCTAATATGGAAGGAATGAAGAAAGATCATTGCTTAATGTGTAAGAAACATGAATATCATCTTATTGATGCTTCCAATAATAAATACGATATGTTACACGATGAATCTTGTACAACGAGAATTCTTTCAAGTAATAGATTATATCTATTAGATAGAGTAGAAGAAATTAAAAATATGCATATATCTGAAGGTGTTATTTATTTTACATTGGAAGATAAAAATGAAACAAAACTTATTTGTGATCAAATATTTTCTTTTAATAAAATTTCTAAGAGTGATTTACCATTTAAAATCACAACAGGACACTTTTATAAAAAAATCTTATAAAATGATGTAATATAAACTTTAAAAGTTTATAATGTAACAAGTTAGGAGGAGTTAACTATGTATAATAAAAATGTATGGACAAGTTATTCAGAAGAAGAACTTGCTAAATTAATGGACTTCGCAGAAGGCTATAAAAAATTCATCTCTAAAGGTAAAACTGAAAGAGAATGCGTTAAATTAGCAATCGAAGAAGCAGAAAAGAAAGGATTTAAAAATCTTAAAGATGTTAAATCTATTAAAGCTGGAGATAAAATCTACGCGGTAAATAAAGGTAAGAATGTCGCTTTATTCGTCATTGGTAAAAAAGACATTGAAGAAGGTTTAAGAGTATTAGGCGCTCATATTGATTCACCTAGACTTGATATTAAACAAAATCCTTTATATGAACAAAATAACTTTGCATTACTTGATACTCACTATTACGGTGGTATTAAGAAATATCAATGGGTTACAATCCCTTTATCATTAGTTGGTGTTGTTTGCAAAAAAGATGGTACAAAAGTAGACATCAACATCGGTGATAATGAAGGTGATCCAGTACTTGGTATTTCTGATTTATTAATCCACTTATCCGGTGATCAAATGCAAAAGAATGCTGCACATGTTATTGAAGGAGAAAATCTTGATTTAACATTAGGTTCAATGCCTTTAAAAGATGGTGATAAAGAATCAGTAAAAGCTAATATTTTAAAATTATTAAAAGAAAAATATGACTTTGAAGAAGAAGATTTCTTAAGTGCAGAAATTGAAGTAGTTCCTGCAGGACAAGCAAGAGATTATGGCCTAGATAGATCAATGGTCGCAGGCTATGGACATGATGATAGAGTATGTGCTTATTCATCAATGGAAGCTGTTATTGATGCAGGTGAATGCGATTATACAACATGCGCAATTTTAGTTGATAAAGAAGAAATTGGTTCAGTTGGCGCAACAGGTGCTCAATCTAAATGGTTTGAAAATATTGTCGCAGAATTAATTAACCTTCAAACTGCATATTCTGATTTAAAATTACGTCACGCATTTGAAAACACAAAGATGTTATCAAGTGACGTTTCTGCGGGTTTTGATCCATTATTCGCAGGTGTTAATGATCCAAAGAACTCAGCATATTTAGGTAATGGTATTGTCTTTAATAAATACACAGGTTCACGTGGTAAATCTGGTTGTAATGATGCAATGCCTGAATATTTCGCAAAAATTAGAAGTGTCATGGATGAAAATAACATTCATTTCCAAACTGCAGAACTTGGTAGAGTTGACCAAGGCGGCGGAGGAACAATTGCTTATATCTTAGGTAATTACAATATGAACGTTATTGATGCTGGTGTACCTGTATTAAATATGCATGCACCAATGGAAATTATCTCTAAAGCTGATTTATTTGAAGCATATAAAGCATATATTGCATTTTGTAAAAACGCATAGTTAAAGAGCCTTCGGGCTCTTTTAAAATGCTTATATTTTTATTGCTTTTTTAGCTATTATTTTCTATACTTTTATTACTTGGTCTATTGGAGAAGCGGCTTAACTCAGCGCCCTCTCAAGGCGCCATTCACGGGTTCGAATCCCGTATAGATCACCAACGTTTTGGATATAGGCTTTGATAGAATGTTATCAAGGCTTTTTATTTGAAGTATAATATTAAATATTAATTTAATTAAAAATATTTTAATTTAATTTTTATTAACAATTGTATATACTTATTAAGTATTATTTATAAGTTTACTTATAAAGGTTTAATTTTTTAAGTTAATTATACTTAGAAATGGAGATAAAATATGGAAGAAAATAAAAATCAAAAAGAAGAAAAGAGTAATAAAAAACGTATTGTTATTATTGGAATAATAATTTTAATTTTATTAATAATTGGATTAATATTAGGAATTACTATTGGATGTAGTAATAGTGGAAATAATAATTCATCAAGTAGTGATACTTTTACAAGCCATGACAATTTAGTTAGTAGTGATTCTAGTAGCGATAGTGTAAGTGCACATGTTCATAACTTTAACCACGTATTAGCGAAAACCTCAACATGTACAGAAACTGGAAATATAGAATATTATGAATGTAATGAATGTCATAAAAAATATACTGATGAAAATGGAACAAGTGAAGTAAGCGAAGTAAGTCTTCCATTAAAAGCACATGAAACAACATTAGTTCCAGAAGTAGCATCAACAACAACTACACAAGGACATGCAGCATATTATCAATGTAGTGAATGTAATAATATCTTTAAAGATGCAAAAGCAACAACACCTACAACAGAAGAAGCAGAAAAATTACCATTACATGTACATAGTTTAACACATCATGCAAAAGTAGAAGCAACATGTGAAGAAGATGGAACTATCGAATATTGGAGCTGTTCAGAATGTAATAAGAATTACTCAGATGAAGCATGTACAAATGAAGTAACAACATTAGTAATAAATAAATTAGGACATAGTTTAAACCACGTATTAGCGAAAACCTCAACATGTACAGAAACTGGAAATATAGAATATTATGAATGTAATGAATGTCATAAAAAATATACTGATGAAAATGGAACAAGTGAAGTAAGCGAAGTAAGTCTTCCATTAAAAGCACATGAAACAACATTAGTTCCAGAAGTAGCATCAACAACAACTACACAAGGACATGCAGCATATTATCAATGTAGTGAATGTAATAATATCTTTAAAGATGCAAAAGCAACAACACCTACAACAGAAGAAGCAGAAAAATTACCATTACATGTACATAGTTATACTTTAGTTAATAGCGTAGAAGCTACTTGCTTAAATGAAGGTACAAAAGCACATTATATTTGCGATGGCTGCGGATTATTATTTGAAAATGATGGTGATCAAAATAGTGTTAGCTTAGCTTCATTAACTATTGCGGCATTAGGTCATAGTTATGAAACTACTTGGAGTAGTGACGCAAATGTTCATTATCACAAGTGTATTAGATGTGATGCACGTAATGATGAAACATTCCATGATTATAAAAATGGTGTATGTCAAGTTACAACATGTGGATATAGTATTAAAGATCATCAAGATACAACTATTAATGTACCTGAAGGTGTGACTTCATTAAACGCTGAAGCATTTATGGGTTGTAGTACTTTAACTACTGTTACATTACCTTCAAGTTTGACTTCTATTGGAGCAAGAGCGTTTGTTCAAACAAGTATTACTAGTATTGATATTCCTGAAAATGTTACTGAAATTGGTGCAGCTTGCTTTATGTATTGTACTAAATTAGTTTCCGCGGATTTAAGTTGTAAGATTACTATGATCTATGGACAAATGTTCCAAAATTGTACTTCATTAGAATATGTAATTATTCCTACAACAGTAACAAGAATTGGTGCAGGTATGCTTGCGAATGCAAAAACAGGTGTATATCTATATTTTGAAGGTAATTTAGCTCAATTAAATACTATTATGTCAAATGGATTAAATTCTGATGGATCTCAAGGAGAAGATATCACTAATAATAAAGAAATATATGGTACTCAAACAACACCAGCTACTGCAAAAATTAGATTCTACAGTGAAACTAGTACTTCAAATGGATGGCACTATGTTAATGGAGTTCCAACTACTTCATATTAGTTAGATATTTATTTTATTGATGAAGGAGGCAATTATGCAATTAAATAAAAGATTAATAACAACTTGTTTAATTGTATTTTTGCTTGGAGGTATATTTACTTCATGCTCTAAAAAAGATACTTCTATTAGTAATGAAACATCTTCATCAATAAAAACAAACTTAGAAATTAAAAACCTATCCATTAGTGAAAATACTAAATTCGATTCTGTGATGATTAATTATTCAATAAGTGATTTTAATAATTTAGGATTTGCTTTTGGTGACAGCGTTAATATTGCTTTCTCTAATGGAAAATCAATAGATGATGTTCCTTATTATAATGGTTTTTATGTAAAAAATGGTCAACCAATTTTAGTTGGTTATCCTACTAGTAAGATATTATCTATCACTTATTATGGTGAAGGAATATGGTCTAATTTTGCTTTAAGTGAAGAGATGACTATTGATATATATTTAAATGAAAAAGGTAAATATTTAAATACGCAAGAGGCATTTAATTTAGATTATTCTAGTGATAGAAGTTTATATAGTAGCGATGAAGAATTTTGTAATTTTAGAAGTGTTTATTGTTCTAAGATTAAAGATAATTTAATATATCGAGGTTCTTCACCTGTTGATAATAGAAAAAATAGGGCTTCATATACAGATTCTTTATTAGAAAGTAATAACATTCAATGCTCACTTAATTTAACGAATAAAGCAAGTGATATTGAAACTTATCAAAAATCTTATATAGAAGCTTCTAAACATAGTTATTATTTAGATTTATATTCTTTAAATAAAGTTAAGGCATTAGGACTTGGTAGTTATTCCTCATCATCTTTTAAAACTGGCTTTGTTGAAGGATTAAAATTCTATATTCAAAACAAAGGTAAAGTTTATATTCATTGTACGGAAGGAAAAGATCGTACAGGATTTGCTTGTTTTGTTCTTGAAGCATTAGTTGGTGCTTCATATCAAGAGATGCAAAAAGATTATATGCTAACTTACAAGAATTATTATAAAATCGATGAATCATCACCAAAATTTAATCTCATTTCAGATTTATATGTTTCGATGATGATAGAGGTGCTTAATAAAGATTTAAAATCCAGTGAATATGAAACTCATGATTTTAGTGTAGACGCAAAAAAATATCTTATCTCTGGAGGGATGAGTGAAAGTGAAGTTAATACTCTTATTGATATTATAAAAAAATAATGGTTTTAACTTAAAAATGAATATGTAGGCAAATTTAGATATTTAAAAAAGTCGAATTTGTATGTATAATATAATTAAATTGAGGGAATTTATATGAAAATACTTAATCTATTAAAGAAGGTAAAAAGCATATTATTATATGGTAGTCTTACTAAAGAAGAATATGTCATGGTAAAAAACGAAGTACAAAAGCAAAATAAAAGGAATTTGTTTTTCTTTTCTATCGTTTATATGATATATATGGTGATATTATTAGTAGTTACAAATTTTAGTGATTTAGCGAAAGATAACTTTTGGCTTTATGTAGCTCAATTAGTCGCGGCGGTAATTTGCTTTATTTTTGTTAAATGGGTTATTAAAGATAATTCAAATATTACATTAGTTTTTGTTTATTTCTTTATTGGAAGTTTATTAATATGCGCGGTTTTCAGCGGAACTATTGCTTCTATTGATAAAAAAACTGTTACTTTACCTGCTTATTTATTATTAATGCCTCTTTTATTTATTGATCGTCCTATTAAATTTGATATTGCGTTAACTTTATCTGTAATCTTCTTCTGTATTTATGGATATTTTATTAAAGATAGAACAGTTTATAACCAAGATTTATTAAATGTCATTATGCTATATTTGGCTTCAATCGTTATTAACGCTTATATTATATGCGTTAAATTCCGTAATATCGCTAACGACAAAAAGATTTCTATTTTAAGTGAATTAGATGTATTAACAGGTTTAAAGAACCGTAACTGTTATGAAAAAATGATTCAAGAATATCAACAAGATGAACATGAAAATTGTCAATTAATCTTCTTTGATGTCAATGGATTACATGAATTAAATAATAATTTAGGTCATGAAGAAGGCGATAAGATGTTAAAGTTTGTCGCGAAAACTATTAAAGAAATCTTTGGTGATAATGATTCATATCGTATTGGAGGAGATGAATTTATCGTCTTAACAATTAATAAATTTGATATGAAATTAGATGAGAAGATTGAATCATTTAAAAAGATTATTGAACATGAAAATTATTTTGTCTCGGTCGGATATCAATCTTCATTTGAACATTGTTACGATATGACCGCATTAAGCAAAGCCGCGGAAGATAAAATGTATGAAGATAAAGATAATTATTATAAATCAAATAATATATCTAGACCTTCAAGAACTATATTAAGAAAGTAATTGTTAAAAAACCTTGGTACAAAAATGTATCAAGGTTTTTTATATAGAAAACAATTTTCTTCGTGTGAGTAAATAAAACCAATAGCTTGTAAATAAGAATAAATAATGGTGCTACCAACAAATTTCATTCCTCTTTTAATTAGATCTTTAGAGATTGAATCTGATAATAACGAAGTTGTTTTATTGTTCTCATAGATAGGTAGAGTAGAAGTGAAAGAAGAAAGATAATTATAAAAAGAAGCATATTCTTCAATTATTGATTTATAGATAATGGAATTAGAAATACTTGCTCTTATTTTAAGTTTATTTCTTATGATATCTTTGTTATTTATTAGTTCATTTATTTTATTTTCATCGTAATTGATGATTTTATTTATATCAAAATTATCATATGCTTTTATAAATGCATTTCTTTTATTTAACACGCATTCCCAAGATAAACCTGCTTGAAATGATTCAAGGATAAACATCATATAAAGGTAATGCTCATCTTTGCTTAAAACACACCATTCTTCATCATGATATTTTACATATATAGGATTTTTTAATGTACACCATTTACATCTAATCATAATTCTTTTCCTTTAATTTTAAATTCATCTTTCTTATGCCCTTCTATTTCTAATAGGGCGATTTTATTATCTTTTCCTCCATGGTAGCCTCCAAGGTTATTATTAGTTCCAATTACTCGATGGCAAGGAAATATAATGCATAATGGATTTTTACCTACGGCAGTACCAACAGCTTGGGATGACATTCTTTTTATATTTCTTTTAACTGCAATTTTAGAAGCAATATCTCCATAAGTAACAACTTCACCATAAGGTATAGATAATAAAATATCTAATACTTCTTTTTGAAAAGAAGAGATATTTTCTAACTTATATTGAGGAATGAATGAAGGGATTTCTCCTTTAAAATAGATATTTAAATATTTAGAAGTTTCTTGAAAGATAGGTAAATCTTTTTTAATATAATCATCATTTAAAAAATCTTTGTTGTAAGAAGATTCAAAATATAATCCTGTTAAATTTGTTCCATCACTAAGCAATATTAAATTATCTAAATTGGAAGGAGTTTTATAATAATATTTATACATATTAAATACCTACATACATGTTATTAATATTCCTAAAGTAGAGAATATTAAACTAACTGGAACTAAGATAAGTCCATATTTTACAAAAGATATAAAATTAAAATCTAAATCATGTTTCTTTAATATACTCATCCACATTATTCCTGCGAGGGCTCCAACAGGTGTTAAATAAGCACCAATATTTGATCCTATAATAGTTGAAAATAAGGCAAGTTCTGATTTACCTTCAAGCAAAGAAGAATATAAAACAGACATTGGAATATTGTTAATAATATTATCAAATAGAGTGGAAGAAATAGTATAAGTAAATGCTTCAGAAATATGATTGATAGATAAAGTATCTAAAAAGCTTTGTAAGTATGAAGTAACACCATTTTCTTTTAATGATAAAACTAAGATAAACATCGATAAAATAAATGGAATTAGATTATAAGGAAGTCTTTTATAAGTATTAACTAAGTAAGTTTTATTTTTAGATATAATTGTATAAACAAGAAGAACTATTGATAATACAATTAATGAGGTTAAACATATAAGCCACATTTCTAAATCGATGTAATTAGATATAACAAGTAAAATCGTTGTTAATCCTAAGATAATTAAATTAATAATAACTAATGGTTTATTATTTAAACTAACTTCTTCTATTTGTATATCTTCAATCTTTTTATTTAAATCTTTTCTAAAGATTAATAATATAACTATTAATGTTGATAAACCTGAAAAAATAGTAGGTAAATACATCTTAGAAAGATAATAAATAAAAGTGATATCTTGGCTAGAAGCTAAATAGATATTAGTTGGATTACCAATTGATAAAAACATTGAATACGTATTTGCGTTAACAAATTCACATATTAAATAAGGTAAAGGATTAATCTTAGCTTTCTTTGAAAATAGAATAATAAATGGAGTGAAAGTTAAAATAACAATATCATTAGAAGTAAAGATTGTTAATACTGCGACTAGAAGATAAATAGTGAAGAATATTTTATATTGATTGCCTTTAGATTTTTCTAAAGCTTTTGAAGATAAATAATTAAAGAAATTTAATTCATCTAAGGAAATTGATATCATCGATAAAGAGATAAATAATACTAATATTTTAATAGGATTCATCTTACCAGTTGTTAAATTGCTCCATAAAGAAGACAAATCAATTTGAGAGGTTAAAATAACAATTAAAGCACCTAAAAAAGTAACTACCCAGAATGTTTGAAAAGATAGTTTTTTAAATGTGATATTTGGTTTAAAGATAATCATTGTAATCATTAATAATATGGTTACAATGAATGTAATTAAAGATAGAATCATATTTTCACCTTCAATATCTTAACACTTATTAAGATAATATTAAATTATGACTTATCTTAAAATTAATAAATACCTTTAATTCCATTTTCAGGATTAAAGTTTATTTCACATGTAGAAAATATTAATTCGATTATTGATTCTAATTCTAATTGCTTTTCTGCTTTAAAAAGCTTCTTTTTTAAGTCGTTAGGAACGATAAAATAATTAATCATTAATGCCCATATTTCTTTAACGTAGAATTTTGTATTGTTCCATCCAAAAGTGGATAAATATTCATGATAGAGAGAATAAAAGAAATCTTTGATTTTGACTACATCTTTATTTTCTTCTAGTAAGTCAGGAATAGATATTAATCCTCTTCCTAACATGATACCTTTAATAAAAGGGAATCTTTCTTTTATATAATTGATATCTTCTAAAGATTTAATTTCACCATTATAGATAATATCGAATTTAGTTTTAGAAGTAATATTTTCAAAGATCTCTAAATGGAGAGGACCATTATATTTTTCTTTTTGGGTGCGAGGATGAATAATTAATTCTTTTATATCATATTTATTTAAAACTTCTAATATCTTATCAAATTCATTAATATCATTTAATCCAAGTCTTAATTTAATAGAAATAGGTAAAGGTGAAGACATAAATACTTCATTTAAATATGAATCTAAATAATTTAAATCTTTTAATATACCTGAGCCTTTTCCTTTAGAAACAACCGTTCCACTAGGACAACCGAAGTTTAAATTGACTTCTTTATAACCTTCTAGCATTAATTTATTAATCATCCATAAAGTTTCTTTAGCATTTTTAGAAATTATTTGAGGTATTACTTTTTTTGATAATTTATTATTTTCTTTTTTAAGTTCCCTTTGATCACGAGTGGATAAATTGCATTGGGCAGGGTTTAAAAAAGGTATATAGTATTTTGTGATACCTTTAAAGTACATATCATGATATTTACGATAATATAAATTGGTAATTCCTTCTAAAGGAGCTAAATAAAATTCCATAAATGACCTCATTTCTATAAAATTATACATTATTTAATAATTTTTACAATTCAACATTTTTTTATTTTTGTGTTGTTTATTTAAATATTTGCTTTTCGTAATATATAGTTGTTCAAGGAGGAAGAGAATATGAACACAGATAAAATTTATGCAGAACAAATCGCGAATGAATACGCACCTAAGGATACAAGCAAAATTGTTGCTTTAAAGAAATTAGATAAGAAAGCAAAATTACCAGCGACTGTTTTTGGCTATACATTTGGAATCATCGGTACTTTAGTTTTAGGAGTAGGAATGTGCTTATCGATGAAAGTAATTGGTGATGGATCAACATTATTCATGACTTTAGGTATTATTATTGGTTTAGTAGGTATTTTATTAGTATCAATTAATTATCCTATATACAAAAAAATCTTAGAACATGGAAAAAGTAAGTATGCTTATGATATCATGTTATTAGCGAAAGAAATCGCAGATAAAGAGTAGGAAAGTTATGAATAAATTTGAAAGTAAATATAAAAATACTGCCGCATTGATGGATGAAAGTTTACTTTCATTATTAGAAAAGAAAGATTTTGAATACATTTCTGTTAAAGAATTATGCAAAAAAGCTGGGGTTAATCGATCAACTTTCTATCTTCATTATGAAACGATGGATGATTTATTAAATGAAACAATCGAACTTATCGAAGAGAGATTTTATTCTTCATTTGATAATGAAAAACTCGATGTAAAAAAAGTTATTTCTGATGGCGATAGAGAAAAGATGTTCCTATTGAACCCAGAATATTTACAAAAGTATTTAAATTTCGTTAGAGAAAATAAGAAAGTTTTTAAACTTTCATTTTCTAGACCTGCTTTATTTAGAAGTAATGAATATTTAGATAGCATAATGAATAAGTTTTTTAAACCTTTCATGGATTATTTAAATGTTGAAGAAATCGCAAAACCATTTATCGCGAATTTCTATATTCAAGGGATTATGTCAATTATTAAAAAGTGGGTTAAAGATGATTGCTTAATGAGTAATGAAGAAGTATATAAAGTCATTGCTTATTGCGCTTCTTTAGATGATTTAAAATCTAAATTTGATCAAGCAAATAAAAAATAATGGCGGAAGCCATTATTTTGTATTTTCTAAGATGAATTGATCAAATTCGTTTTCGAATTTAGTTGGATTAGTTAAATAACTACTTGCGTGAGTCGCTCCTTCGAATAAAACTAATTTATGTTTAGAAGAGCAAACTTTATTATTTTTTTCACTCATAAATGTAGGAACATATGTATCTTTATTTCCATGAATAAATAAAATAGGATATAAAGAATGTTTAAGAGTTTTAGTTGTAGAATATTTAAATATATTTCTTTTAATAATAAAGCTATTAAAGATGCATACTAATGTTGTTACAAAATATGATTTAGTTAAGCAATGAACCATGCTATAGGTGGAAATAAATCCGCAATCGGAGATGATTCCTTTAACATTTTCCATTTTTGTTGATGCATTTAATAATACAGAATTTCCGCCCATTGATACGCCATGAAGGAAGATATTAACGTTGTGATTATAAATTTCATTGATTTTATTTACCCATAATAGAAGGTCTTCATGTTCGTAAATACCAAATCCAGAACGTTTACCACCACTTTTACCAACACCTTCATGATCAACTGAAAGTAAATCATACTTTTTTATAAAGAAGTTATGATATAAAGCGACATCGTTATCTCCAGTACTTCTATATCCGTGTGAGAATAGTATAACTGTTGGAGTTTGATTGTTTTGATTAGCTTTTCTAAGTTCACCATATAATTGCACGCCTTTTCTTTTTTCAATATAAATTTTTTCACAAGGTATGCTTCTAAGTTCTGCACATTTTGTTTTTACTATTGGAGGAAATATAAATTTTTCATCAGTTATTTTTGTTACATCGTAAGGTTCTTTAGTACGAGAATACATTTTATGATAAGCGATTAATCCTAAGATAATAGTTAAAACAATTAAAAGAACTATTAAACTTAATATAATTATTAAAAACAAATTCATATTGTTCACCTCGACTTTATTTATTATATTATAATAAATTAAATCTATCAACATATTTAAAAAGAAGGATTATTATGGCAAAGAAGTTAGTTTCTAAAATAAAAGATATAAATGAATACAAAAACCAAAAGCATTTGTCTTTATATGGTTCTACAATTATTAATTTAGTGTTCGCGATTTATAATTTATATTTAGGTATAACTTATAATTTAATTTGGAATTTGACTATTTCTGCGTATTATTTGCTTTTATTAGGATCAAAAATGACCATTAGTATTCATAATTTTAGAAATGAAAGAAACAATAAAGAATATTCTAAAAAGATTTTTATTGGTGTTTCGATTTTAGCGATTTTAATCACTTTATTTATGATTGGTCCGGCCGTCTTGATGTTATCATTTTCTAGACCAGTCAATATTGGTACAATTGCAGCCATATCAATCGCTGCTTATACTTTTTATAAATTAGGTACTTCAATATATGGATACAAAAAATATAAATTAAATAAAGGATTATTCACATTACAAGTTTGCATCATAAATATTTTAGGTGCTTTGGTATCTATCTTAACTTTACAAAACACACTTATAAGTGTATTTTCTGAATCTGAAGAAACACTTCAAAAGATGACAATTTTAACAACTGTTTCAACAATCTTTATTCTTTTAGGAATGGGAGTAATTGGAATATTAGGCTTAATTAAGGGTATAAAATTATCCCAAGTAAAACCACTTGAAAGTGAATTAGACGAAAATATAGAAAAAAATTAAATCTAGACAAATAAATTAGTTTATTGTATTATCTTTATTAGAGGGCTTAAAATATGCAAGATTTTTCAAATATTTTATCTAAAATAAATCAACAAGAATTATATGAGCTTTTTGTTGGTGAAGATAATTGTAGCATTTTAAGAGTATCTGATAAAAATAATTCTTGTATTGATGAAGAATGTGATTTTATTTTTAATAATTTTGAAAAATTCGGATTATTAAATATCAATTCTATCAATGATTTATTTGCTTGTATTGATAATAAAAGTGAACTTATTGAAATAGTCGGTGTAGAGAAATTTTTAAGCAATTTAAAAGATGATATATTAAATATTCATTCTCGTAATGGTAATTTCTATTTACCACTTAAAAATAATCATCGTAAGTTTTGCTTAGAAGCCACTTATTTAAGAAATTTTGATAAGAAAGAAGTTTTATTCTTATTTAAAGAAAGAGTTGAATCAGAATTGAACTTTGAAAAACTATACGCAGATTCTTATAAAGATAAATTAACTGGTCTATTTAATTTTAATTCTTTAAAAATGCATTTAGATACAATTCATGGATCTAGATATATAGGCTTTATGGATTTAGATGATTTTAAAGAAATTAATGATACTTATTCTCATAAAGTAGGCGATGATTTATTAATTAGAATTGGTTATGCATTAATATCAATCGCGAATGATAATGTTATATTTTATCGCCGTGGTGGTGATGAATTTGCCTTCATGGGAATTGATTTAACTCCTTTACAAATGAAAAAAATCATTGATAAAATCAAATTAGCGATAAGCAACGTTGAATTTAAAGATAAGAAGATTAAATTTAGTATTGGTTATTCTAAGTATGAAGATGGTTGTGGATTTTCTGGCCTAGAACTTCTCCAAGCGTCAGATTTAGCGATGTATAAATCTAAAGCGGAACATTTAGGAAATGAATATTTTATTTCCATCGATGAGATTAAAAAAATTAATGAAACTTCTTCAATTGAAAAAGAAATTTCATTGCTATCAAGCAAAAGAAAAAGAGGTTCTTAACGAACCCCTTTTATTTTGCAATTAGATTTTTAAGATAGAGCAAATATCTCTAGCAATCATAATTTCTTCATCAGTTGGAATTACAACTACTGGGATAGATGAATTAGGTGTAGAAATAATACCTTCTTTACCTAACATTGTTTCTTCATTTGCTTTTTCATCAAGTTCAACATGTAATGCTTCTTTGATGTCATCAATAACAGCTTTTCTCCAGAATGGGCCATTTTCACCAACACCTGCAGAGAAGATGATTAAATCACAACCACCAAGTCTTACATAATATTGACCGATGTAGTCTGCAATCTTACGAGCATACATTTTAACTGCGAGTTGAGCTCTTGGATTACCTTCTTTAGATGCTTTTTCAACATCTCTAGTATCGTTTGAAATACCTGAGATACCAAGTAAACCAGATTTCTTATTGAATTCTTGATAAATTTCTTCACATGATTTACCAGTTTGTGTAACTAAGTAATTCATAACTGAAGCATCAATATCACCAGTTCTTGTACCCATCATAACACCTGCAAGAGGAGTTAAACCCATAGATGTAGTTACACACTTACCATCTTTAATAGCGGAAAGTGAAGCACCTGAACCAATGTGGCAAGTAATAATTTTACTTTGACCTGGTTTTAAATAATTTTTAGCTTGTTGTGATAAGTATAAATGTGATGTACCATGTGCACCATATTTTCTTACCTTATATTTTTCATAATATTCAAATGGGCAAGCGTACATATAATCTTCTGGTTCCATTGTTTGATGGAATGCTGTATCGAATACTGCAACGTGTCTAACACCTGGAAGAGCTTTTTTGAATGCACGATAACCAATTAAGTGAGCGCCATTATGTAATGGAGCAAGTGGAATTAATTCTTCGATTAATTTTTCTGATTCATCGTTTAATTCGACTGAATGTGAGAAGTAAGGTCCACCTTGAACAATTCTATGTCCACAACCCTTAATTTCGTCTAATGATTTTACGACTCCTTCGTCAATTAATGCTTTTAAAAGCATATCGACTGCAACTGCGTGATCAAGAATAGGTAAAACTGTTTTTTTCTTATCCTTACCAGCAGGTTTAATAGCAAATTCTGCATCCTCGTGTCCAATTCTATCTGCGATACCTGAGCAAATAACTTTTTCGCTTGGCATATCAAATAATTTGAATTTTAATGAACTTGAGCCTGCATTAACTGCGATAACAATTGCCATGTTTTTTTCCTCCAAAATACTTTAATATAATAATCTAAAAAATTGAAAAAGTAAATATCATAATAAAATTATTAAAATGTTGTATACAAGATTTACTATTTTGTCGAATGCTTGTTATTGTCTTGTATACAAGTTTTGCATTAAAAATTCGATAATTTCCGTTACTTTTTGGCCTTAGAAAAGTATTAAAAGCATTTTTAGGACTAGTCAATAGGAGTTTTTTTTGGTAAAATTAAAAATGAAGCGGAGGACTAAATTATGGCTTATGGTTTATTATATGACTTTCTATACGGACAAACGACGAAAGCATATGAATATTTTGGATGTCACTTTGTAAAACAAGGTGAAACTAACGGAGCAATATTTAGAGTATATGCACCTCAAGCAAAGGAAGTTTCAGTCATTGGTGAATTTAATGGTTGGAATCCTGGCGAGGGCAGAATGAATAAGGTTGATGATTGTGGAGTTTATGAATTATTTGTTCCATATGTCAATGAATATCAATCTTATAAATATCATCTATTAGGTGCGGATAATAAATGGCACGATAAAGCAGATCCTTATGGATTCTTATCTGAATACAAACCTGGTTCATGCTCAAGAACTTTCTCACTTGATAATTTCTTCTGGCATGATGAAGATTGGATGAAGAAAAGAAGTAGAAACTTTGATGAAGCTGTTTCTATTTATGAAATGCATTTAGGTTCATGGCTTGGTATGCAAGATGGCAGATATCTTTCTTATGAAGAAATCGCAGACCATTTAATTCCATATTTACAACAACATGGTTATACACATGTTGAAATTATGCCAATTAACCAATATCCATTTGATGGTTCTTGGGGTTATCAAGCAACTGGATTCTTCTCAGTTGATTCTCGTTATGGTAATCCAAAGCAATTAATGTCCTTTGTTGATAGAATGCACCAAGCAGGATTTGGTGTTATCTTAGATTTCGTTATCGTTCACTTTGCAACTGATGATTTTGGTCTAGTAAAGTGGGATGGAACAAATTTATATGAAGGAACTGGTGATCAAGAAAGATCACAATGGGGTTCTTACTTATTTGATTTAGGTAAAGATCCTGTTAGAAGTTTCTTATTATCTAGCGTTAATTTCTTTGTAAATTATTTCCATTTTGATGGCGTTAGATTTGATGCAATCTCAAATGTAATTTATTATCATGGTGATTGTTCTAAAGGTGAAAATTCTGGAGCGATTGAATTTATCAAACGTTTAACCGGTAAGATTCATAATGAACATCCATCTGTTATGTTAATCGCAGAAGATTCATCCGCGTATGCAGGAGTTACAAAACCTCTTGAATATGGTGGACTTGGATTTGATTATAAATGGGATTTAGGTTGGATGAATGATACTTTAAAATATTATGGTAAAGATCCAATTTATAGAAAATATCATCATCACCAATTAACTTTCTCAATGGCTTATTTCTATAGTGATAATTTCATGCTTCCTTTATCACATGATGAAGTTGTTCATGGCAAAGGCACTATTATTAATAAGATGTGGGGAAATTATGATCAAAAGTTCGCTCAAATTAGAAACTTATATACTTACCAATGGGCACACCCTGGTAAGAAATTAAACTTCATGGGTAATGAACTTGCATCATTTGATGAATGGAATGAAACAAAATCCTTACCATGGAATTTAAAATCATTCCCAAAACATGATTCTGTTTCTAGATTGACAAGAGATTTAAACTTAATTTATAAAGCAGAAAAAGCAATGCATTTTGAAGAGCATAATCCTGCACATTTCCAATGGTTAATGGCGGATAATGCTGATCAATCTATTTATGCATTTAAAAGACAAGTTGGAGATGAAACATTAGTATTCGTCTTTAATATGACACCATATTATTATGAAAATTATGATTTAGGTGTTACTGAAGATGGTGAATATGTTGAAATCTTTAACTCAGATAAAGATGTATACGGCGGTTATAACCAATACAATGGCTTACCTTTATTAGCGCATGAAGGTTGGTGCTTTAACCAAAGATATAAAATTACAATTAAGATTGCTTCTTTTGGTGCGATGATATTTAAACATGTTACAAAGCATGAAGAAGTTAAAACTGAAGTTGTAGAAACAAAAGTAGAAGTTAAAGAAAAAGCTTCAACAAAAGTAGTTAAAAAGGGTAAAAAAACAAAATAAAAATTTAGGGGTAAAAAAGATGTTTGAAAATAAAGAAGTATTTAAAAAAGAGTTCCAAACTCGTTGTATTACAAAATACGGAAATGATATGAGCAAATGCCATATCACAGAATTATACGATGTACTTGGAACTATGGTTCGTGACGCAATGGCAGTCGATTGGAAAGCAAGTAAAGAATATGTCCAAGCAAATAAAGAAAAACAATTAGTTTATTTCTCAATGGAATTCTTAATTGGTAGATTACTTGTTAACAATATGCAAAACTTAGGTATTTATCAAGTTGCAAAAGAAGGTCTTGCTGATTTAGGTATTAATATCCATGACTTAGAAGAACAAGAATCAGATGCAGGTTTAGGTAACGGTGGTTTAGGTAGACTTGCTGCATGTTTCTTAGATTCTATTGCTTCATTAGGTTATCCAGGACATGGTAACTGTATTAGATATGAATATGGTTTCTTTAAACAAAAGATTGTTGATGGACAACAAATTGAAGTACCAGATCAATGGTTAGCGAATCCATATGTTTGGGAAATTAAAAAGCCTAAGCACGCAGTTGAAGTTAAATTCTATGGTCAAGCTGAAACATATCAAGATGTTGATGGCTGTGTAAGAAGTAGAACTGTCAATGCGATGGTTGTTAAAGCTGTTCCTTATGATGTACCAGTAGTTGGTTATGACAATAAAGTTGTTAATACTTTAAGATTATGGTCAGCAGAACCAAGTGAAGATAAATTACCTTCAAATATGGCTTTTGATCAATATTTACAAGCAATTAAAGAAATTTGTCATGGTTTATATCCAGATGATTCAACAGAACATGGTCGTATTTTAAGATTAAGACAACAATATTTCTTAGTATCAAGTGGTCTTCAATCAATGATCAGAGGACATAAAAGAATCTATGGTACTTTAAAGAATATGTCTGAAAAATATGTCTTCCAATTAAATGATACTCATCCAATTTTAGCTATTCCTGAATTAATGAGATTATTAATGGATGAACATGGATTTGGTTGGGATGAAGCTTGGGAACAAGTTACACATATGATGGCTTATACTAACCATACAATTATGGCTGAAGCTTTAGAAAAATGGCCAGTTTCATATGTTTCTAACTTATTACCACGTGTTTATATGATTATTGAAGAAATTGATCGTCGTTATATCCTCGAATTAAGAGCGAAAGGTTACGATGATGAATTCATTTCTAAAGTTAGAATTATCCGTGATGGCATGATTAGAATGACTAACTTAGGTATTCATGCTTCATTTAGTGTCAATGGTGTTGCAAAATTACATACAGAAATTTGCTGCCGTGATACATTCAAAGAATTCTATCAATTATATCCTCAAAAATTTAACAATAAGACAAATGGTATCACTCATAGAAGATGGTTCTTAAATTCTGATCCAAAACTTGCAGATTTAGTTACAAGCAAGATTGGTAAAGCTTGGATTACATCTCCAGATAAATTAATTGATTTCAAAGCATATGTTGATGATGCAAAGATTCAAAAAGAATTCTTAGAAATCAAACATGAAAACAAAGTTGCATTCGCAAAATATGTTAAAGAACATTTAGGTATTGAATTAGATTTAAATTCAGTATTTGATGTACAAGTTAAGAGATTACATGCTTATAAACGTCAATTAATGAATGTATTTAGAATTATGTATTTCTATTTCAAGATGAAAGAAGATCCTTCATTTAGAATTATTCCTCATACATATATCTTTGGAGCAAAAGCTGCACCTTCATATTATTATGCGAAAAAGATTATTCAATTAATCAATGCAGTCGCAAATAAGGTTAATAATGATCCAGAAATTTCTAAATATATGAAAGTTGTCTTTATTGAAAACTATGGTGTTTCTCTTGCAGAAATCATTATTCCTGCGGCAGATGTTTCTGAACAAATTTCTCTTGCAGGTAAAGAAGCTTCAGGTACATCTAATATGAAATTTATGATTAATGGTGCATTAACATTAGGTACATTAGATGGTGCGAATGTTGAAATTGACCAATTAGTTGGATCTGATAATGATGTTATCTTTGGTTTAAAGACTCCAGAAGTTGAAGAAATTAAACGTAATGGCACATATTCTCCATGGGATTTATATCATTCAAAACCATATATCAAACAAATTATGGATTCACTTGTAAATGGCACATGGCATCAAAATAACGATGAATTTAGAGCGATTTTCGATGAAATGATGTATCGTAACGATGAATATTTATCTTTATTAGACTTAGATAGTTATATTGAAGCTTCATTAAAGATGGATGAAAAATTCCAAGATAAACAAGGATGGGCAAAATCTTGCTTAATCAATGTTGCAAGTGCAGGTTATTTCTCATCAGATAGAACAATTCAACAATATGTTGATGATATCTGGCATTTAAATAAAATTAAATTAAAATAATATGCAAAATAAAGGACTTACGTAAATGCGTAAGTCCTTTTTAGTTATTTAATATTAGAAATTAAATCATCTTTAGAAGTGATATTTATTGTTGTTACATCATTATTTTCAATTATATTTAATGTCGAAGAGGAATTATTATCATTGTAGTATAAATAAATATCTTTTGTAATATCATCTAAATATGAATATAATAATGAATCATTTTGACTATAATTAATGAAATATTCTTTATTTTGAGAAGTTTTTAAAATGTTTAATTTATTGCTAGTTTGATAATCTAATTGATACATATTTGTTTCATCATATTTTATATTATCTAAGTCATTTATAATGTAATAGGTGGAAGAATTTATTTTACTAGATAAAGCTAAATTCAAACGATTATCATCAAAATATAAAGAAGAGGAATATTCTAAGGTACTTTGTAATATACCTTTTTGATACATCATTACTGTCGCAGAATAAACATTTGTTTCTAAATTATTCTTTTTTGCATAATCAATATAATTATTATAATCGGTATAATACATAACAACTTGATTATTTTTAATATAATCTATTAATTTAGGACGGATAATTTCACAACTAGAACAACCGACTTCACCAATGACTAAGATGAAGTCTTTTTTTAATGAAAAAGTTGTATTTAATTCTTCTTTAGTTAAATAAATGAATGAATCAATATCTTTAATTCTTTCTATTTTTAATTTATTAGATGAAGAACAACTAAAAAATGGTGTTAAACATATAATGATTAATAGATATTTAATAATCTTTTTCATATAGGCCGTCCTTTCTTTTTAATATTATAAAGAAAAGAGAGTTAAATTAAAAGAAAAAGGACGTTCATAGAACGCCCTTAGTAGATTAATTTAAATTAGTCTTCGAAACGATATTTTTTGAAAGCGTGTAAACCTTCGAATACTGCTTCTTCACCTAATTCATCTTCAATTCTTAATAATTGGTTGTATTTTGCCATTCTATCAGTTCTTGAAGCTGAACCTGTTTTGATTTGTCCTGCATTAACTGCAACAGATAAATCAGCGATTGTTGTATCTTCTGTTTCACCAGATCTATGAGATACCATACATGTATAACCATTTGTTTGAGCCATACGGATTGTATCTAATGTTTCTGTTAATGTACCAATTTGGTTAACTTTAATTAATACTGAGTTACCAACATGGTTGATAATACCTTTTCTTAAGAAATCTTTGTTTGTAACGAATAGGTCATCACCAACTAATTGGATCTTGTCGCCTAATTCTTTTGTTAATTTAGCCCAGCCTTCCCAGTCTGATTCTGCTAAACCATCTTCGATAGTGATGATTGGATATGTTTCAATCATTTCTTTGTACCATGCGATTAAACCATCTGCAGTATATTCGCCTTGGCCTGATTTCTTTAATGTATATTTCTTTGTTTCTGGATCATAGAATTCACTAGAAGCAACGTCCATTCCTAAGAAAATTTGTTTTCCTGGAACATAACCAGCATTCTTAATAGCTTCCATAATTAATTCTAATGGTTCTGTGTTACCTTCTTTACAGCTTGGAGCGAAACCACCTTCGTCACCAACACCTGTTTCGTAACCTTTTTTCTTTAAAACAGATTTTAAAGCATGGAATGTTTCAACACCTGCTCTTAAAGCTTCATGGAATGTATCAAAACCTGCAGGGATGATGAAGAATTCTTGGAAGTCAACAGTTGAGTCTGCGTGAGCGCCACCGTTAACAACGTTCATCATTGGAGTAGGTAATACTTTTGCGTTCATTCCACCGATATATTTATAAAGTGGGATATTGTAGTATGCTGCAGCTGCATGTGCACATGCAAGAGAAACACCTAAAGTAGCATTTGCGCCTAAATTCTTTTTGAATGGTGTACCATCTAATGCTAATAATTTGTTATCGATACCGACTTGGTCATCAGCGCATAAACCGATCATTGCAGGAGCGATGATTTCGTTTACATTCTTGACAGCTTTTAAGACACCTTTTCCGTTGTATCTAGTTTTGTCGCCATCTCTTAATTCTAATGCTTCTGATTCACCTGTTGAAGCACCACTTGGAACAATTGCTCTTCCTTTTGTACCATTTTCTAAAGTAACTTCTACTTCAACTGTAGGATTGCCTCTTGAATCTAATACTTCACGAGCATAAACTTTAACAATTTTTGTCATTTTAATATTAATCTCCTTTGTTATTTCTAACATATGCATTTTAGCATATTTTGATTATTTATTTCAATAATGTAAGAGAATAAATCAATAAAATATTATCATTATGTAATTATCGTTATTTTTAATTAATTTATTAAAGATAATATAAAATCTATTTTAAAGAAAATAAAAAAAATAGATATTACCACTTTGAGAATATAATGATAAAAAAATGCTTTATTTTAATATCAAAATTTCATTTCTAGACACTTTTTTCCTATATATATTATTTCTACTTTTTTAATGTAAAAATATGCACGCTTAAGCTGCATTAGGAGGATATATATGAATAAGAATACGGGAAAAATCAAAGATATTTTTGACTTGTATAAAACAAAATTATCGAAGATTGTTAAAGAAGGGACATATAAGGAAGTCGCTCATTCTTTAAACGATTCACAATTCGCATCATTAGATTCAAATAAGAGTATGAATGAATATTTGATTTCTTCTTCAAAGGGACTTGATCCAGATGCTTTATACATTAATCATGTCGACTTTTGTTTATCTTTATTATCTAGTGATGAAAGGATGATTATTTATAATGATTTTGTTATAAACAATCATGATTTATGGTATGCCAAAAAGTGGTCTAGATCGACTTTTTATCGCATCCGTAGTCACGCGATAGATAAATTTATTCGTTACTATGGCAAAAAGGGCCATTAATAAAAGAAGGTATTGCTTAACTTGCAATACCTTTTAAAATTTTATCGATTTGATTATGAGAATTTAAAATAGTTCCATCGGTGTTAATTAAAAAATCACATTTAGAGATATTCTTATCAAAAGTATTGCTTAAAGCAATTACTAAATCTTGAGAAATGGTCTTTGAACCACGATTTTTTAAATGCTCAATTTGATTAATAGATGAACAAGTTGTTCCTAAAATATAATCAAAGAGTAAATCAAATTTCTTTTCAAACATCAATGGTACTTCACAAATAACAATTTTATCTTCGCGATGTTCATTGATAAATTTGATAATTGATTTTTTTACCATTGGATGGATAATATTTTCT
>CAVFKD010000020.1:0-29833 GCA_963623095.1 bacterium
TAGTAACATAACAAAAATGATAATAAGAAAATATTTTTAATGTTTGGTTAGATAAGTTTAATGAAGACAAATAATTAAAGAAGTCATAATAATTTTCTTCATGTATATATGAATTATTTTTCACAATAAGATTAATTTTTCTATTATCTTTCAAATAAATACATACATTTAGTTTTTCATCATTGTCTTCGTTTAAATAAGCATTAATTAAATCATCATCTTGAATATCTTCAAACATATATTTAATATGTTCTTTCCATATATTTGTTAATTGATTAAAGTGCTTATTATCCAATAAAGATACAATTTTTAATAATATAGTTACATCTTCCATAAATTTCACCCCTTATAAATAATAATGTGGTGAAATTTAAAAAAATCCTAAATTAAATTTAAAAAGGCAAAAAGAAAAGCCCCATTAGGGCTAATCCAATATTTCAAGACGTCCAATACGACGATCTTTAATTTCAAAATAGAAAGATACTTCTTTATCATCAACTTTAGTTTCTAGCTTATTACAAACTTTGGATTTTAATTCTCTTACAATAACTATTTCTTTTCCAAAATAATTATCTTTTAAATAAGTAACTAATGTTGATAAATCTATTTCTTTATTTTGATTTAATAAAGCAATTGAACTATTTCTAGTAAAGAAATGATAGATATTTTCTTCATCCTTATTATTAATTGCTTTAATAAATTCTTTTACATATTCTTCTTTTTCCATTATTTTCTTTCACCTTTTACTTCATTTTGCATTTCTTCATCATTGACAATACTATCAACTGAGCAAACATATCTAGTACCATATTTAGTTAAAACAATCTTTTTAACATTAGATGGACCAAATTGTTCCGTCATTAATTTAATATATTCTTCAGTTCTACTTTTAGGGCAGAAACAAGACATAGTCCCTGCAAATCCTCCCCCGTTAAGTCGACAAGCTCCATCACCATTTAAAAATTCTTGTGTCATTAATAATGCACGAGGTAAATTCTCTTGCTCATTTTCAACATAACAATTTTTTAATTGATAATAAGAAGATAATCCAGATTCGTTAATACATTTTAAGAATGTTTGTTCATCATCTTCTTCACAAGCAATTAAAGCTTTTCTAACACGATTATTTTCATCAAAATAATGTTTACCTCTTAAAAATACATCGTTAGAATATTTTTCTTTTAATTCGTTCTCTTTCGCAAAGAAATCTCTTCCTCCAACTTCTCTTAAGACACTTTTTCCAAAGTAAGAAGAAAGTGATGACATATCTTCTCTAATCTTCGCGAATAATGGAGTTAATTTAGAATGACTACCTAATGTATTAACTAAGATTAAATCATAGTTTTTAACTGGAGACATTAAACGTTTAATATAAGGTCTATCTGGGTTTTTAAAATCAATATAATTAATCGCACCTAAAGCAATACCGGTTTGATCTAATAATCCACATGGTTTACCAAAATATACTGATTCAGCATATTGGCCAATTTTTGCAAGTTCCACTCTTTTAATCGCGTCTTGATTGTAATAATAAGATAAAATCTTCGCGATTAATACTTCAAATGCTGCGCTTGAAGAAATACCTGCACCTCTAAAAATAGTTGAAATCGCATAGATATTAACTCCACCGATTTGATATCCCAATTCTTTCATTCTAAAAAGAATACCTTTAATTAAAGAAATTGAATTACCTTTTTCTTCTTCTTTTAAAGTTAAATCATTAATATCTACTTTAATTGGAGGGAATTCGTCAGAAGCATAGCAAACATAAGAAGAATCATTTTTACTAGTAACTGCCATAATTGATAAATCTATCGAACTCACCATGACTAGTCCATTATTATGATCGGTATGATTGCCAAGAATTTCAATTCTACCTGGAGAAGTAAAACAATCGCTAGGTTGCTCATTATATTGCTTTTTGTAATGATCAATAATCAAATTAGCTTTTCTAAAAAAGTTTTTTGAACGAGTTCTTTTTTCTTCCATAACTATTCTCCTTCATCAATTGTGTGAGCGATATAATGCAAGTGATCACCAACACGTTCTAAATTTGAAATTAAATTGACAAATATTGAAATATTATCATATTGGCATAAACCTTTAGTTAATCTTTCAATATGTTGATTTAATAAAGTTGATCTTGCTTCATCAATTTGATCTTCTAATTTATCAATCTTAGGTAATAAATTTTTATTCTTATCAATATAACAAACCTTAGTCGCATCATATAATGCATCTATTTTATTAAACATATCTCTAATTTGTTCATCAACACCTTTAGAGAAATGAAGATCTTTATCAACTTGTTTTTCTGTATATTTTAAGACATTATCACTAACTTCAGAAATTCTTAATACGTCAGAAATAACATGGTGTAATTTAGTTAAATCATGCGCATCTTCTTTAGATAGTTCACTCACTGATGAAAGTCTAGTTAATAAGGATAATATTTCATTAGAATATTCGTTTTGATCATCAATTTTTTCTGATATTTCTTTTGAATGTTCTTTTGAATTAGTTAAAAAATCTTCTAAAGCAACTTGTAAAGTATCCATCGATACTTGAGCAAAATTCATTGTTTCTTTTCTTAATTGTGAAAGAGTTAAAGAAGGGTTCGCTCTTAATAAACGTCTATCAGTACAAACTAAATGAGAAGTCTTTGGAGCTTCTTTTTTCTTATCTCTAACAAGTAAGCATGCAAGTTTTTCTAAATATTTAGTAAATGGTAAGAAAATAATACAAGCAATAACATTAAAGAATGTATGGAACATTGATACTTGTAAAGCTGGTGAGAAAGAAAACCATTTTGCGAAAGTAACATTCATAAATGATGTTCCACATAAATTCATAATAAGTAGCATTACCATAAAGATAATTGCTCCTCCGACATTGAATAATAAGTGAATCATTGATGCTCTTTTTGCGTTGACACTTGTACCAATTGAAGAAATTAATGCAGTTACACAAGATCCAATATTAGATCCAAGTAAAACATAGATTACTCCATCTCCGCCGCCTCCAACTACTAATCCTGCGGTAACCATAGATACTAAAACAGTAGTTAACGCTGAAGAAGATTGCATAGCCGCGGTTAATAAAATACCGATTAATAAAAGTAAGAAAGGATTTGAGATGGAACTAAAGACATTTTGAACGTAATAATATACATAATCTTCTCCACCTAAATTTACTCCAAGTAATCCACTTCCTGAAATAACCTTGGTGCCATCTAAAGAAACTTTACCAATTGAAAGTGACATTATTTCTAATCCTAAGAAAATAAGACCAAAACTTGCAATAGCGTAACCTATATCTTTCCATTTTCTTGATTTCGCGATCATTTGCATAAACATGCCAATACAAGTTACTGACATACATATAATACCTACTGATAAGGCTGATTTTCCTAAAGTAGAAATCGCTGCAATTTGCGCGGTTATAGTTGTACCAATATTCGCGCCAATAATAATTGATGTTGCCGCGGCTAAAGGTAAAATACCAGAGTTTGCCAAACCAACAACCATGACTGTTGTCGCACCAGAAGATTGAATCATCGCAGTTGTTAAGCATCCGATTCCTACTCCCATAAATTTATTTTTAGTGGTTTTATCAAATAATTTAGTTAAGAACTTACCACACATTTTTTCAATCGTTTCTGAAAATATCTTCATTCCGATTAATAATGCACCTAAGCCTCCTAAAAACATTAAGACATATTTTGCAATTTCCATATTTTATCCCCCGATTATTTCTTCCATGTACTTGGATGGAATAAAACAAGTACAGGATATATTTCTAAACGTCCAATGATCATATCGAATATCAAGACAACTTTACTAAAAGTAGAAAAGCCACCAAAATTACCGCATGGTCCTACTACATTTAAACCAGGACCAACGTTATTAATACAAGTTGCCGCGGCAGTAATATTAGTTGTTATATCATATCCATCAAAGGAAATTAATATTGTCGAAACTAAGAAAATAATAAATACTGTTCCAAAATAAGAAGTAACTCCATCTTGGACATTCTTTTCAACTTTTTGTCCTTCAAAGGTAATAGTTGAAACTGAATGAGGATGAATCATCTTTTTAATGTTTTGATTAATGGTTTTAAATAAAATAACAAATCTTGATACTTTAATTCCCCCGGCAGTAGAACCTGCACATCCTCCCATGAATAATAAGACAAATAATATTGTTTGAGAGAATATAGGCCAATAATTAAAATCAACTGTTGCAAATCCTGTTGTTGTAATTATTGAAGTAACCTGGAAGAAAGCATCTTTCAAGTTTGTGGCAAATCCTAAATTAATCGCGACATTTTGTGATAAAGTTAAATCGACAGTAATAAGGGAAGTCGCTAAAAAGATAATAATTAAATACCATCTTAATTCTTCTGATTTAATAGCTTGTTTAATATGACCGATTAAAGCAAAATAATATAAATTAAAGTTAATACCAAAGATTAACATAAATACCGCGATAACAATTTGGCTATAGACAGAATAACCTCCAATACCTGCGCTATTCATGCTAAATCCACCAGTTCCGGCTGTTGCTAAGGAATTAACGATACTATCAAATAAAGGCATTCCTCCACATAATAAGAAGATAACTTCAACTAAAGTTAATACGGCATAAATAATATATAAAATAGTCGCAGTTAACTTAATTTTAGATACGAGTTTACCTACTTGAGGTCCTGGAGATTCTGCACGTAATAAATGAATATTTTGAGCGTTACTTGGTAAGAATGCTAAAACGAATACTAATACTCCCATTCCTCCTAACCAATGAGTGAAAGAACGATAGAAAATACTAGAATGAGATAAAGAATCAACATTGCTTAATATAGTCGCTCCAGTTGTAGTAAAACCAGATACTACTTCAAAAAAAGCATCGATAAATGAAGGTATATCACCATTAATTATTAAAGGTAAACAACCTACTAAAGAAATGATAAACCAAGATAAGCCAACAATAACTAAGCCTTCTTTTGCGTAGAAGTTTTGATTCTCAGGCTTTTTAAAGCTGAGTAAAAAACCAAGTCCAAAACTACCAATCGCAGTTAGACCAAAAGCTAAGATATTCCATAGGCCTTCTTGATAAATTAAAGCGATGATTACTGGTACTAAAAGCATAACACCTATGACTTTTAAAATATTACCAATAACATTTAAAATCATGCGGTAGTTCATTATGCAATAATATCCTCCACATCTTTAATATTTGACATTGTAGAAAAAATAATAACTGAATCATGTGGTTCAATGCAATCTTTACCACTAGGAATAATTACCTTATCTTCTCTAATAATACAAGCTAGTAATACATTAGGTTTAAGTTTTAAATCTTTTAATGGTACACCTGTATAATGAGTTTTATTCGCGATATAGAATTCAAGTGCTTCAATTTGGTTATTGACTAAACGATATAAAGTTTTAAATTCTGTACCTCTACCAGATTCCATTCCTCTAACATAACGAGTAATGATATCACAAGAAATTTCTCGAGGAGAAATAACACTTTCTAATCCCATTGCACCAACGATGTTATCATAGTTTTCATTATTAACTTTAGTAATAATCTTATCGACATTTTGTTGTTTACAATAAGTTGAAACAATGATATTAGTTTCATCCATACCAGTTAAAGTAACAACTGAATCAACTTTTTGAAGTCCTTCTTCAAGTAATACTTCATGGTTAGTCGCGTCAGAATTAATAATAGTTGCTTGAGGTAATATTGAAGCTAATTCTTCACATTTATTTTCATCTTGTTCAACAATCTTAACCGCGATTCCATCATCAATTAATTCTTTTGCGAGGTAATAAGAAATTTTACCTCCACCAATTAACATTGATGATTTTAATTTTTGTTTATAAATATTTAATTTCTTAAAGATGTCAACAATTTCACTAGCTTCCGCCATAACGTAGATATTATCATTCTCTCTAAGAACGAAATTACCACGAGGAATATAAACTTTATCATCACGGTTAACCGCGCATACTAAAAGTCTAATAGGAAATTTTTCTTTGATTTCTTTTAATGATTTATTTACTAAATGAGATTTTGCATCTAATTTAATTTCTGCAAGATCAACTTTGTTATTCGCAAAAGTTTCCATCTTAATCGCACTAGGGAAACGTAAGATTCTACTAATTTCACTCGCTGCATCAAGTTCTGGATTAACAGTAAAAGAAATATTTAATTCATCTGACATGATTGATACTTGAGATGCGTATTCAGGATTTCTAACTCTCGCAATAGTTTGTCTAATACCAATCTTTTTTGCGACAATGCAGCTTAAAATATTTAATTCATCATCTGATGTACAAGCGATTAATAAATCAGCATTAGAACAATTTGCTTCCATTAATGAATTTAATGAAGCACCATTGCCAGTATAACCCATGACATCAAATTCATTAACAGTATCTTCAACGATCTCTTGATGTCTATCGATAATTGTTATGTCATGTTTATCTAAAGAAAAGTTCTTTGTTAATAATTTTCCTAATTTACCAATTCCAATAATAACAATTTTCATAAAGTAGCACCTCAAAAACTAGAATTAATATAGCATATTTATAAATAATATTCTATTATTTACTATCAATTCTTTATTCTTGCTTGTTTTTACAATAATAAAATAAAAAATAACTAATCATTAATTTTCAAAAATCAAACTTTTGTCAAAAAATTCAATTTATTTTTAAAAAAATTACATTTAAAATCAAACTTTTTGAATATTTCTTGATTTTATATCATATTTTCTTTATATTTTATCCATATATTGGGGGGTTATATTATGAAAATAAATGATATTACATTTGGTGATAAGTTATTTGATGAATCAGTAATGAGAATTAAATTGCCTTCACCAGTCTTTTCAAAATGGGAAAAAGCAAAAAATAAAATGGATGCATTAGATAGAGCTACCGCGGATGCGATCGCTCATGCGATGAAAGAATGGGCAATGGAAAAAGGTTGTACTCATTTCACTCACTGGTTCCAACCTTTAACCGGCACTACCGCAGAAAAACATGATGCATTTGTCGATACAAAAGATGGTCAACCAATTATGAAATTCTCTGGTAAAAATCTTATTAAAGGTGAACCAGATGCATCTTCTTTCCCTTCCGGAGGTTTAAGAGCTACTTTCGAAGCAAGAGGTTATACATATTGGGATTGCACTTCTCCAGCTTTTATTAAAGATAACATTCTTTGTATTCCTACCATCTTTGTTTCATATAATGGTGAATCATTAGATATGAAAGAACCTTTATTAAAATCAATGGATGCAGTTAGCAAAGAAGCAACTAAAATCGTTAATTTATTCGGTGATAAAGAATGCACTTCTGTTTATCCAAGCGTTGGGTTAGAACAAGAATATTTCTTAGTTGATAAAGATGATTTTATGAAGCGTTCTGATTTATTATTAACTGGAACTACTTTAATAGGTTCATTACCTGCGAAAGGTCAAGAACTTGATGATCATTATCTAGGTTTAATTCCTACTAGAGTTAAAGCATTCATGGATGAAGTCAATAAAGAATTATGGGAATTAGGAATATATGCAAAATCTGAGCATAATGAAGTCGCTCCTGGTCAATTCGAACTCGCTTGTATATTCGCAAACGCTAATATTGCCATCGATCAAAATAATATCATTATGGATGTATTAACACGTGTTGCTTTAAAGCATAACATGGTTTGCTTACTCGCAGAAAAACCATATAAAGGTGTTAATGGTTCTGGTAAACACAACAACTATTCTTTAATTACTGATACTGGTACAAATTTACTTGATCCAGGTAAAAATCCTCATGAAAATATTCAATTTTTAACATTCGTTTCCGCGCTTATTTCAGGTGTTGATAAACACCCAGAATTAATTAGATTATGCGCATCAAACCCTGGAAATGATTACCGTCTTGGTGCAAACGAAGCACCTCCTGCGATTGTTTCTATTTATCTAGGTGATGTTGTTGAAGAAGTATTAAATGAAATTACAAGTGATACACCAAGTGATTTTAAGAAAAACAAATTAAAAGACTTTGGTATTTCATCTTTAAGTTATCTTCCACACGATAATTCCGATCGAAATAGAACTTCACCAGTCGCGTTTACAGGAAATAAATTTGAATTTAGAATGTTAGGTTCTAGCATGAATGCCGCGAATTTAACTATTGCAATTAACACTATTGTCGCTGATGAATTAAGAGAAATCGCAGAAAAACTCGATAATTTAAAATATCGTCAAGATATTAGAAAAGGTGCTTTAGAAGTATGCGCAGATTTAATTTCTAAGCATAAAAAGATTCTTTTCTCCGGTGATGGATATTCAGATAGTTGGGTAAAAGAAGCTTCAAAAAGAGGACTTCCAAATATCAAAACATTCTATGAATCAATCAAATATTATACCAATGAAGAAACTATCGCTTTATTTACAAGAAATAATGTTCTTTCTAAAGAAGAAATTCTTTCAAGAGGCGAAGTATTCTATGAAGATTACGCTAAAAAGAAGACCATTGAAGCAAAAGCTTTAATCGATATGATTACTTCAGAAGCTAATCCAATCGTTAGAAAAGAAATTAGAGATTTAAAGCAAACTAGTATCGATGATGATAATGATTTAATTCTCTATTTATCAAATTATATTAAACAATCAAAACTATATGTTCATGATATTGAAGAATTATTAATTAAAGTTAAAAACGAACCTGACTTTAAGAACAAAGGCGAATTGTTATTAACAAAAGTTACTCCATTAATGGAAAAACTAAGAGAAAGTTATGATGCAATTGAAAAATATATTTCTAAATCTAACTTCACATATCCTACATATAAAGATCTCTTCTTTGATGTTGATAGATAAGCAAAAATCAGGCAATTGCCTGATTTTTTATTCGTTAATTTTATTATTTTCCGCGCCCATTAATAAGACAAATAAAGAAAACATATAAGTAGGTGCGATATATAAATTATCGGTTAAAGAATGGACAAACATACCAATAAAGATAATTAAAGAATAAAATATATAACTATCTTTTCTATTTTTAATCATGTAATAAAGGGTTTCACCATTATTATATAAATAACAAAGTGCTCCAAAAATACCTCCAGAACATAACATTTGAATAGGTCCATTATGATACATATAAATTGATATACCAACTCCATTAATATAACTACTTGTTGTAATTATTCCTTCTCCAATAATTGGAGATGAAGTCCAATTTATTAATCCTTCTTTCCACATATTAAAACGGTTAGAAGAAATATCATTTTGATTGACCACGAATTTATGAATAAATGCATTTGTAACATCTTTACAAGTTGCCGCGATAACAAACAATGATACAATCATTAAAAACATGGTCATAATATAACTAGTTTTAAGCTTATTATCAATTTTAAAATATGTATAAATTATGCATAAAATAAGAATAATTAAATAAGTAAGTCCTCCTCCTCGAGAACAACTTAACGCTACTCCAAAAGATAAAAAAGCAATTATGATAGTATCTAAAATAATATCTTTTAATGTTTGTTTTTTGCTTAGGAAATAAAACATCGCTCCAACCGCGAAATTAATAGATACAACCGCGATATTGCGATTAGTCCATCCTCCAGAACCCCAAGTTGCATAATCAACACCTTTAATTTGTGATTCAATTAACATCACAAGCATTTCTAAGCTTGTCACAATCCCAATTAAAATTAAAATCATCAATGCATGTTTTTTAATATCGTGATCAACTTTATGTCCTGTTACATAAATCATATAAATTAAAGCATATCCAAGTAATAAGAATGGTAACAAATAACCTGTAAAACCAATGGAAGTATTAACATTAATAAATAATACAGGTATACATATAATTCCCATCGCTAGAAAAGAATTTCTTAGTTTTGCTTTTAAGATATTTGTTTTATTTTTAATCACAAATATTATAATCAAAATAATAAATATAGCCGCGACTATATATAAAGCCACCGGTAAAGAATCTTGATCAAAATTACCAGTTTTACATTCTAATATAATCATCCCAAATAATAATAAAGGAGTAAAAGGATAAATATCATCCGCGAATATAAAGCTTATAAAAGCAAATATAACTAATAAAGAATATCCAAGATAATAAAATGGTAAGGCAGTAAGATGAATTAATAACCAACTTAAAAACGCAATAAAAGCTAAGGAATATAAATAATAATCGCTATAAAGGAATTTATTGATTTTTTCTTTGATTAAACTAAATTTCATTTTTACAATAATTATTTTCACTTTCTATTTTTATTGTTTCATTATCATTTTCAAGAGCCATTAAGACTATAAATAATGAAAGCATATATGTTGGAGATATAAATAAATTATCTACCATGGAATGAACAAACATACCGATAAATAATATTAATGTATAAAATCCATAATTAGATTTTCTGTTTTTAAATATATACCAAGATGTTTCAACTAAGTTATATAAATATAGCATAATACCTACTATACCACCTGCGAATAACATTTGTAATACTGCATTATGATACATGTAAATATAAGGAACATTACTTTCTTCATAAACATCAACACGTAATCCTTCACCGAGGAATATATTTTTAATTGAAGAAGTATAACGGTTAAATCCTTCTCTCCACATATCAAATCTACCCGCGTCAATACCTCCATCAACTTTAAATTTTTCAAAGATTTTATAAATGAATGCTTCAACAATATTATGGAAGATTCCTGCCGCGCCAAGTAAGCAAATACCCATTACACCTAAAGAGATTAAATATGTCTTCTTGACTGATTTATCTAACTTTTTATAAGTATAAACAATATATGGAATAATTGTTAAAACGTAGATTAATAATCCACCTCTAGATGTTGTTAATATGATTCCAACAGTTAAAAATAAAATTAAAATGAAATCACAAATGACGCCTTTGATAGTATTTTTCTTACTTAATAAATAGAATGTTCCTGCGATTGCGAAATTGATTGAAATAACTCCAACATTTCTATTAGTCCAACCGCATGAACCAACAACATTATATTCTGTTCCCCTATTTTGTAAGATGATAATAATCATATCAATGACAGTTATAACTGCGACTAAAATAAGAATCATCATCGCATGCTTTTTTAAATCGTGATTAGCTTTATGTCCTGTTACAAATCCCATATAAACTAAAGCATATGCTAATAAAGCAAAAGGAATTAAATATTCACTAATACCTAATTTACCACTTATACCAAGGAATAAAATAGGAATTGAAATAACACCCATTGTTATATAAGAATTTCTTAATTTAGCTTTTAAAATATTAGTTTTATTTTTAATAATAAATATTGTTAATAAGATAATATAAACAATTAAAACAATATATAACGCCATTGGAATTGAATTATGATCAAATATTCCAGTCGAATTATCAACAATCACCATTCCAAATAAGACAATCGGAGTAAAAGGATAGACATCCTCCGCGAAAATAAAGCTAAATATTGTCGCGATTAATAATATTGAATAACCAAAATAATAAAATGGTAAGGAAGTAAAATGCATTAATAGCCAACTAATAAAAGATATACCTGCGAGTAAGTATAAATAATAATCGCTATAAAGGAATTTATTTACTTTTTCTTTAATTAAACTAAAATTCATAAATCTACCACTCTTTATTAATACTTGTTTTATATGAGCCATAGCTTATTAATAAATAAGAAATTGATAATAATAAAGCATTAAACATGCTTGTAACATTAAAGCCATTACCATTAACTAAGTTAACAATCATCATAACAATATAAGAAACAATAATTAAAATTCCATATAATAAGGAAGTACTCGCTAAAACTAATCCAATTAATTTTTGATGGATAAATAAATAGATAAACCCACAGATTATCATTAAAACAAAGCAAATACTAGTTGTAGGATTTAATATGCTATTAATCCAATCAACATTGTAATTAAATGAATAGCTTCCATATAAAATATAAAGTAATACTGCAGGAGCTAAAGAAACGATTGTTCCTTTATGTTCTTTTTGAACAAATGCAAAATAAACATAAAAGCCAATTAAGGCAATTAAAGTAAAAATACCAACAATAAATTGGCTAACATTGTTACTTGGAGAAGGTATTCCTCCATTAACAATAAATTTGATAAGTAATAATAATCCAGCGATTAAAAATATAACCTTGGAAGTTATTTTATTTGATTTAGATGCCATAAAATAAAACCTCTTTTCACGTTTGATATTATATCTCAATAAGAAAAAAAAGACCATACATAAATGTATGGTCAATTAATTATCTCTTTAAATGCGCTAATTCTGGTAAACCATTTTTCATTAATGGTTTATATTCGCCTTGAATTAAAGGTAATGCATAAGCAATAAATTCATCGGATACATCATTGCCATTTTTAATCCATTCAACTGGGAAATACTTAGTTTGATCAACTACTTCTTTAACATCAGTTAATGCGTAATATACGTCATATTCACCTTGGATTCTTCTTTTAATTGAAACTACTTTACCAGTTTCATTTAATGAAGATTCAGTCGCGAAACAAGCACTTTCATAAGCTTCTTTAATATCGACCATGCTTACATAGTGTGCCGCGGTTCTTTGGATTGCGTTAAATCTAATTGGTCTAACATGATAACCAAATGTTTCATTAACAACTTGGGCTAAAATTGTATTAACACCACCTAATTGATGATGGCCTTCAATATCATTTAAATAATTATAAGAATATGTTCTTTCAATATATGCACCATTTGGTCCTCTGACACCTTCTGAAACAAATACTAAACATCTCTTCTTTTCATCCATGACTTTTTTAACATCATCTAAGAAATTTCTCATGATGAATACTTGTTCTGGAAGATAGATTAAATCAGGTCCTAAACCATTTAAACAAGCAAGTTTACTTCCTGCAGTTAACCAACCTGTATCTCCACCAGTAACTTCAACAATAACTACTCTACCAGTTTCATATGAAGCATTATCTAAACTTAATTCTTCACATACTGAAGCAATAAGTTTAATTGATGATCCATAACCAGGTGCATGATCTGATTCTTTTAAGTCATTATCAAGAGTTTTAGGTGCTCCAATAATATGGCATGGGTAATTAATTTGAGTAAAGAAATTAGATAATTTTTCTACTCCATCCATTGAATAGTTACCGCCGATAATAACTATACCTTTAATATCATATTTTTTAACAGTATTTAAAATCGCACAATAATCAGGTTCAAGATTGAAATGATTATTTAAGAATCTTTCATTTAATCTATGTTTGCTACTTCCTAAATAAGAACCATTTGTGTATTTGATAACTTCTAAATCATGGTCACTAGTTTCATCAAAGCAAACTAATTGATCTTTTAATAAACCATCAATACCATATATAGCTCCGTATACATGATCATAAATTTCTCTACCTTTTGTAATTGCGCCAACTAATGAAGCATTCATGCTTTGAGTTGGTCCACCAGATTGTATGACTAATAAACTTCCTTTTTCCATCGTCTATCATCCTTTCTTAAATCTAAAAAATATTATACTATAATTAGTATAAATTTAAAATAGGCAATTTTTTCGAAAGTGTTTATTTTACTTAAAGAAGCCCATTTTCAGTATAAAAACTCAATACAACGATTTTATCGTAAATTTGAATTAAAGAAAAAATCTAGCAAATGCTAGACTTTTAAATCACCATCTTTGATTAAATTGAATTTTCTAAAGATTAAATCGATGATAAATACTAATATCGCAGGTAAAGCAATTTCTAATCCAAATATACCTACCCAAGTTTGCCAAGTATTGCCCATTGATGCATATGTACCAATTTGACCAACAAGTCCTGCAGTACCCATACCTGCGCTTGAACCCATACAAACTAATTTAAATACGCATGTTGATAAAGGACCTAATATTGCACTTGCAATAATTGTAGGTAACCAAATAAGAGGCTTTTTTAAGATATTTTTGAATTGTAGCATCGATGTTCCTATACCGATAGAAATAACCATACCGATACCATTATCTTTTCTAGATTGAACTGCAAATCCAATCATTTGGGTAGAACAACCAACAATCGCTGCACCACTTGCTATAACTAAACCTGAATAAGTAGGATTCGCTAAAGCTTCTGCTATGCTCATTCCATCAGGAAGAATAAATATCATTGCTGCGATTGCCGCGGAAGATATAGGCGCGGTCAATGCCATACCCATTAATACTGAAACAACTATTCCCATAATTAAAGGTATTGTATTAGTTCCAGAATTAACAAGCCATTGCATTCCATAAGTAACATATATCGCAGGATATCTAACTAATAATGAAGCAACTAAACATACGCTTATACCAAATAAAGGAATTAATAATACATCGATAGGTGTTTTCTTTCTTAATACGTATTTCATCGCTAAAGCTACACATATACATACTAAATAAATAGTTAAAGGATCACCTACTTTTAATCCATCTGAATAAGTACCATTAGTTACAAATTTTGTCGATAATGAGAAATATGCAGCAAGTTCTCCACTCGCAGCTAAAACTATTGTATTTAAAGGTTTTAAATTTAAAGCTAAAGATACACCTACTCCAATTCCTGCACCTAATAATATTTGTAAAACGTATGATACACCTGTTTTACCACTACCTAAGATATTAAACATAAATTGGCAAAATCCATTATCTCCAAGCGAGAATAATTGACCAATAGTTCCAATTATAGTACCAATAATCAATGTAGCAAATAATCCATATGCCATACCGTTTAATGTTTTAATAAAAAAATCCAATATTTTATTTTCTTTCTTTTCTACCTTTTCTTCCATAAAAGACACCTCTTTTAAGCGGATTTATATTAGCATAATTACATTAAAATAATCTATATTTTTGCAAAATAAAAATCTCCCATGTGGGAGATTTAAATCATTAATACTTACTTTGTACCTTTGACGTAGACAACTAAGCCAGCAGCTTCTAAAACAGAAATTAATAAGCTAATTAAAGATGTTACTGTAAATGCTTGGATTAAACCAATTGCGCCTACAACAACTGCGATAATTTGGAATACTAAGATAATAATACCAAGAATATGTGCTGCTTTACCAATTTCACGGCCGTTTGCTTTTTGAATACCTTTAATACCAAGGAATAAATCTAATAAAGCACCAAGAAGTGCACCTACGAATGTAGCGATACCTGCAGTTCTAAATACTTCTTCAGTTTGTCCTTCTGGTACAGTAACAGAACCATTTAAAGTTAATACAAGAGCGATAACTCCATTAATTAATTCAAATGCTCCTAAAACTAATAAGATAATACTAACGATTTTTAACCATTTTTTGTTTTCCATAAAAATCTCCTTTGACTTCTAAATCATATCACTTTAAGCACATCTAGTCCATAATTATTTGAAAATAGCCTTTACATATAGTATTATAAGTTCGTTAAAAAGGAGACGTTTATTATGATGTTATCAACAATATCTGACATTATGAAAGAAATTTCTAATGGTCAATTAGATGGAGCAAGTGAAGGCGTATTAACAATGATGTTTATTGTTTTATGCTTAATTGTCGTTGCTTCAATATTTGCTTTTTTTATTTCTATTTGTTTAGGCATATCTTATTTTAAATATAATAGAAAACAAAATAGTTTAGGCAAAACTGGTGAAGAAATCGCAAGAACCATCTTAGATAATAATTCTTTACAACATATTAAAGTATCTAAAAATGGATCTATTCTATTTGGTAATAGTTATTCTCACTATTTTAAAAAGGTAAGATTAAGAAGATTAACTTGGAAGAAAACTTCTATCACCTCTTTAGCGATGGCCGCTCAAAAATCTTCTCTAGCTATTTTAGATAAAGAAGATGATAAAGATATGAAATTAAAAAATGCTTTAACCCCATTTATCTATTTTGGTCCTCTTGCATTTATTCCATTAGTTTTAGTCGGTGTAGTTTTAGATGTATTTATTTTTAAATTTGATGCACCAATTGGAACTATTATTTG
Source organism: bacterium (assembly GCA_963623095.1). Classification (GTDB taxonomy): domain Bacteria; phylum Bacillota_I; class Bacilli_A; order RFN20; family CAG-449; genus UBA3210. The sequence continues at coordinate 16,069 of CAVFKD010000020.1, forward strand.
TACCGCGGTAGGTTTCTTATTCTATATTGCTTCATTCATTATGTCTATTGTAGTTTTAAAAACTGAAAAGAAAGCACAACAAAAAGCATTAAAAATAATGAAAGAAGAACATCTAGCTACAGAACAAGAAATTGAAGATTGTAAGCATTTATTCAAATTATATAATATTGAATATATTAACAATATGATTATTGCGTTACTTGAATTAATTTATCGAGTACTTCAAATTATAGGTTACATACAATCATCCACTTCTTCATCATCTAATAATTAACAAAAAACTCTGATGTTAGTAATATTAAATTTATTACTAATTATCAGAGTTTTAATTTTGTTTTTCCATCCCTTGGTAAAGATTTTGTTCTTCCATTATATTATTAACTTTATTCAATACCCACTTTTTATGTGCGTTCCACATAGGAGAAACCAATTTATCTTTAGGGGCATCACCACTTATTCGATGAATAATAACATCTTTATTAATATGCGTTAATATATAGATAACTTCATTTATATATTCTTCTAATTCTAAAGGTTTATATTTACCTTCTAAGTATAATTTTTCTAACAATGTATCTTTTACTACATATGTAGAATGAATCTTAATCCCTTTAATATTGAATTTATTAATAAAATCAATAGTATTAACAATATCTTCATGGCTTTCATTTGGTAAACCCACCATAACATGAACAACGATATCGATATCATATTTATTTAATAAATTAACTGCTTTTATAAATTCTTCATTGGAAATATTTTGATTGATAAATCCATGGGTAAATGGATTACTTGTTTGTAATCCTAATTCAACATAAACATAATATTTATCTTTATAACTCGAAAGTAATTTGCATACTTCTTCAGAAATACAATCAGGTCTAGTATCTATATCAAGTGCGACTATTCTTTCATCAATCAAAGCTTCATCGTATTTCTTTTTAAGGTTTTCAATACTATCATAGGTATTGGTAAAATTTTGAAAATAAGCAATAAATTTATTTGCCCTATTGGAACGATAACTTTTAAAATAATTCTCCACTTGTTCTTTAATTGAGATTCTTTTTAAATGGTCTCCAGATCCTTGTTCACTACAAAAAATGCATCCTCCGACACCTTTTAGCCCATCCCTATTTGGACAAGTAAAACCTCCATCGATGCATATTTTTAAAACTCTTTCACCAAATTTTTCTTTTAAAAATTCATTTAACCTATTGTATGTTTTCATCATTATTTTGCTTTCTTAAACTAAGATTATACAAATATTCAACGCGAGGTAAATTATATCTTAAAATAATTGTTGGTAAATAAATTAATATCGCATTAGTGATGCATATAGGTAATCCAATAGTGATCAATGCATAATAATTACCGATATATAAATTATAATCGCATACCAATGGTAAAAACGCAGTTATAAAAGATAAAGAATGGATAATAATGCCATAACGGCATTCTAATATATATTCTTGTAAATATGATTTATCATGAGGATTATCGATTTTGGATTTAGAAATATTTGTGAATTTACCACCTAGTTCAGGAACTAAATCCTTCCACTTTTTAATTTTCATAAATTCATATAATTTCTTTTGAAAACGAGTTAAACGATAAATACGATAATTCTTCGATACATATTTTTCTGGAACTATCTTTCTTAATAAAGCAACTAAAGCATCAAAAATAATACTTAATGCCACATAGATAATAACGCTTAATATGCTATTATCTACTCCATAAGGTCCAAATAATATATTTAAAATAATGACAAATGCAATGACTACTAAGCTAATAAGAGTATAAGTAAACATATCTATTCTTCCTCATATTTCAATTCTTTTTTATAAGTGTTTTGATAAATATCTTTCCAAAGTTGATAATTTTCTTTTTTCATATATTCAATATTATCTTTTAAAGATAAATCTTTATTCGGATAAATAGGTTTACATATATGCAACGTATAACGATTTATATAACATCCATCAGAATCTAATTTATCGCTTGATTCCATTGTAACAAAGGTTGGTAAAACAGGTACATCAGATTTAATCGCGAATCTAAATGCACCATCTTTTAAAGGACGTGGTTTAGAATAATTCCACCACATAGATTGTTCTGGATAAACCAAGATTAAATTACCCTTTTTTAACAAAGTATCTACTCCATTTAAAAAATCTTTTAAAACATTAAAATCACTTGGAATAGGTAAAGTATAAAAGTTTTTTAATATGTAACCATAAAATCCTTCAAAAGAATAATTACCTTCTTTGATGACTTTATATAAATGTTGATGTTTATATTTTTTTATAGCTAAATGAAGAGGTACGCTATCAAAGGGATTAAAATGATTCGCTGTGACAATCGCACCGCTATTTAAAGAAGTTAAATTTTCAATACCTTTGATATCATCGATAATTATATTACCTTCTTTAATATTTGATTTAATCGCTTTAAATGTTATTTTTTCGCAGATATGAGATTTAATTTTAGAAGATAATTTCTTGGTAGTAAAATCAACTTCTCCTTTAACAATAGGTTTAAAAGGAGGATCGTTTTCAACATCGTGATCAAAAAGACCTTGTTTTTCAAGTTCTTTAATTTTATCTAATATTGCTTTTCTTTGTTCACTTACTGCCATATAAATCTTCTCTCTTTGTTTATTATAACTATTTTCAGTAAAAGTTTAAATATTTTATTATTCTTGAAATATTGAAAATAGTATTTATTTTAATGTAGAATAATCAAGTATGAAGATTAATTTAACGAAACAAGATTTTAAAAAACTTATTAACCTATTACAAGTTAGAGAAAATAACATTAATGTCTCTAGCATGTATTTATATTACCTTTTAAATGAATCTAATTCTATCAATGAAAAGATCATTAACAAATATAACAAAAAGAATAATCTAAATAATGCTTTTTATCATTCATTTTTACAAATAATGGAAATAGAAGAAGATGAAGAATTAAAATATATCGAATCGATTAATCATATTGATAATATGGAACTTTTAGATGTAAAAAAATATCTATCTAATCCATATTATAAAAATATTAAAACACCTGAATTAAAATTAAAAAATTTAGAATTTAAATATGATAGTTTTAAACCATATGAAGGTTTTATGTATAAAGATATCTCTTTTGATAATAATAACTATGCAGAAATAACTCATTTTGGTTTCTTTAAAGAAAATTTTAAATATCTCACTATCTCTCAAAATAATGAAATATGGATGAGTATTACTCCTCATGAAATAGAAACAATGGAAGAATCTATTGCAAGTGCTAAAGGTATAGTCGCAGTATATGGATTAGGACTTGGTTATTATCCATATATGATATCATTAAAAAAGGATGTTGAAAAAATCTATATCATTGAAAAAGATAACAATGTTATATCATTATTCAAAGAACATATCTTACCTCAATTTGAATTCAAAGATAAAATAACTATCATCCACGAAGATGCATTTAACTTTATGAAGAATATGAAACAATATGGTATAAATTATGCCTTCATTGATTTATGGCATAATGTTGATGATGGAATATCTTTATATATTCATTCATTACAAGAAGAATTACCTTCAATTACTTATTCTTATTGGATTGAACCAAGCTTTATTGCTTATATAAGAAGAAACTTATTAACATTAATCGATGAGCAGGCGGATAACGCTGATGCATCTAATTATGTTAATGAAGAAAATTATGATGATCACATCATCAATGAATTATATAAAGTAACTAAAGATTTAAATATCTCTTCTTATCAAGAAATATATGATTTATTAAAAGAATCATCCATTAAAAAATTATTAAAGCAAATTAAGTACTAAAAATGTCTTAGGCTCACACCTAAGACATTTTCTTTATTTTGCTTTTTTCTTTCTATTTTTAATACTATCAACAATTATTTTACCTAGCCATAAGACACCAAATGTACCTACTACACTTAAAATAATAATGACATAATTTGGAATAGGAGTTTCAACTACTTTATTTAAGATAACTACATCTTTAGATGAATCAAGCTTAATAACTTTATATTCACCAAAAGTAGAAGTATCTTTAGAGATTATTTCATTATCATGAGAAACTTGAACGTTATAATTTTCACTAGTTTTAATCTTTAAAGTGATATTAGAAGCATCTATTTCTTCACCGTTATAATATAAAGAAATATTGATTGTATCACCGATTTGATTAACTTTCGCGCTAGTACCTGTTTTAAATTCTCCTTCAATTAAATAATCACCATCTTTTAATGTTTTAACTTGTTTAATATATTTTGCATAAATATTAGTTGATGAAGAAGTAGAATCAATATGTTCAAAATATGCATAATATACTCCATCAGTTGCTTCATAAACATATTCATTATTTGAATTTAATTTTGCTAAAACAAATTGAGGATAACTAATTTCTTCGTCACCATAAATTCTAGTAGTCGCGATTAATTTATAAGAATTTAATTCATCGATATCTCCAGCATCTTCATCCCATTCATAGAAATTAAATTGTACAGAAGATTGATCATATTCTTCTTCAAGTGCGATAAATTCTTCTTGATATTTATTAAATAATTCTTCTTGATCATAATCTAAAGAATAAGTCTTATTTTCTTTATAGAAAGTAAAGTTTCTAATATAAGGATAAGAAGTTTCTTTATTTCCTCCGATGAAACCTTCAGAAGCAAATTCTTTATTAAATGAAGCATTGATTTCTTCATAACTATATAAATCTTCTTTAGTTTTTCCTACCGCAGCATCATCAAATTCACTACCTAATACACGAGAATTAATTCCTCCAATACCATTATTATCTTCAACATAATAATTGTATTTAACATTATCATTTATTACATTATCGACTAAAATATTTTCAATCTCTCCTGCAATATAACCAACTCTTAAAGTTGAAGAATTTAATTTTGCGATTAAAGAGGATGAAACATTACTTTTTAAAGTAGATGAAGAAGTACCATAACCAACAATACCACCTAAATAATCATTTCCTGAAATATCATTAGTCGCATAGCAATAAGAAATATTACCATTGGAATAACCTGCAATACCACCTTCATATTTACCCGCGGAAGTACCGCTTGTAAATAAATTGCCGCTTGAAATACAAGAAGAAATATTACCAGAAGCTAAATATCCAACAATTCCTCCTCCATAAGATCCTGAATGAGAAGTAATATTGCCAGTTGAAATAGAATTTTCTAGATCAATTCCAGTCGCATTAACTCTTCCTAATATTCCTCCGACATTATTAGATCCATTAACCGCGCCTAAGTTTTTACAATATGTTAAATAATGCTTATTTAAATCAGTTTCTTCATTAACTTCTTCATTAGATGAAGATTCATTTTTTAAAGTACCAAATAATCCAGCGATACCTCCGACATTGTTTTTGCCATTGACTAAAGCTAAATTATTGTTATAAAAGAACATGCCTGTTGTTAATCCTGCAATTCCTCCAACATAGTTACCTTCATTATAATAACCTACTTTACCTTCATTAGAGCATAGACCAATAACCCCAGTAGAATAACCTGCGATTCCTCCAATTCTTTCAATTGTTTTTTTGGATGAATAAGAGAAATTATTTATTTCACCTTTGGAAGTAGATTCATAAATCTTTCCTCCATTAAAACCTACAATTCCTCCGATGGTATTTTCGCCTTTAACATTGACATTAGATTCAATATTTTTTAAAGTACCATAACCATATTTTTCACTTGAATCACTTACTACATCATCTTCTTCTAAAGCATAATTAGAATTATAAGCGACTAAAGAACCAACAATATTTTTACCTTCTACTTTGCCAGATAATTTAATATTAGAAATATTACCTAAGTTCTTACCAATAAAACCAACATTAGATCCATTTTCACATACGATAGAAAGATTTTCTAACGCTAAGTTTTTAATGCTACCTTTTTTACCAACATAATCAATAAAGCTAAAAGTTGTTTCATCATTATCACTGCTTAAGCTTAAATTATTGATTGAATGATAATTGCCATCAATTTCTCCATAGAAAGCTTTAATTGGAGTAACATTGATTCCTTTTAAATCAAGAGAAGTTGTTAAATAGAATACTTTTTTAAATGAATAAGATGCGTTTGAATTACAATCTTCAATCATCTTTAAAAAATCATCTACTGATTCAATTTTGATATATTCAAGGTCTTTAGTTTCATCGATAATAGTAAATTTATAATTTTGATTTACTCCGTATAAATGAGTATTGGAGAAATATAAATCATAATATCCTTCCATATTGAATTTAATGTATTTAGTACCATTTTTGTAATGTTCTTTACCATTAGTAATATAGAATTCTTTACCTACTTCATCTTTAGAAATATATATCTTTAAATAATATTGGTCATAATCTTCGTTATACATTGAATCTGTATCATCGATTAAAGTTAATTTAAATTTATCGCTTAAAGATATTTTTCCATCTTCTGTATAAAGATAATTATTGTTTATTCCTGCAAGATAATAATCATCGTATTTAACTTCATCTTGTTCTAAAGAAGTAACATAAGTATTATTTGAACCAACTGTTAAATTAAGATAATAATTACCGACATAACTACCGTTTTTATAAGAAATCTTATCCTCATCATTATCATCATCTATTTCTTCAAAATAATTACCTACTTTATGATAAATGATATATTCAAGTTTTTGATCTACTTCACTTAGATAAACATCTTTAGATTTATATAAATAAATACTAGGTGAAGTTAGATCTCTTTGTAATAGAGTTAAACCTTTATTGTCATAATTCGCATCGTATTGGCTAAAATTAATATTACGGAAATAAATATAATATTCTTCAACTTGTTCTAAATAAATATTATATGTGTAATCATCACCTGTTCCATAAACTCCATCTTTAGAGAAACGATAAGTTTTTCCATCAATAACCTTATCTGGAGTATAAATAATACGATATTTATTGGAAGTTGCACATGTTAATGAAGAAAGTAAATTTCCATCATTATCATATAAAGAAATAACTTGATCTTTAGATATATCAACATTATTTAATTCAAATGAATCATAAGCTTTTTGATATGGATTATAAGTTAAAGTGATTTCATTTCCATCAATATCACCCTTAATGTCATCTTTAGAAACTAATTCATAAGTAATATGACAATTAGAAACATACATTGAACCTGTTACATGTTCATCATCAAAGATATAAGAAGGTGAATAATAAATGTTATAATTTAATGAAGAAGATTTTTCCACGCTCATCTCTTTATTATTAGATGCATAATATCTAGATCCATATTCATCGATGACATAAAAATCATTGCTAGAAGATAAACTTATATCACTTAAGACATAGATTTGTCCTTCTTCATCCATTTTATTTTTATTTAAACGAGAATAATTTTCATTTTTAAAACAAACATAATAATTATTTTCTTCCGCATAAGTTGTAGTTAAGCAATTAGATGCTGTAGTAATACAAAATGCACTACTTAATGTTAGAAGAGTCAATATTTTTGATATTTTCATTTTTCATTTTCTCCTTTATATTTGATAACATTTTTTTAGTATTAATTTCTGGTATTTTCGCTTTGCTTAAAGCGTTATAGAAGAAATATAGTAAGCAAGGTAAGACAATCATTACCGAAGCAATAGAAATTAATGTACCTCTTCCTAAAGCAAGACCTAAAGTAGAAATAAGAGGATCACTTACTAAGAAGTTAATTAAATATGCCGCGGATACTAAGATAGTTCCGGAAGTAATAATTGTTGGGAATGAATCATTTAATGAAGCAATAATCGCTTCTTTCTTACTCATTTTAGTAACTAAATCTTGATATCTATTAGTAATGACAATCGCATAGTCAATTGTCGCACCCATTTGAATAGATGAAACAATTAAATAAACAAAGAAGTATAGATTATTTCCGGATAAATATGGGATTGAGAAGTTAATAAATATCGCACCTTGAATAACTGCGACAAGTAAGATTGGTAATGCCCAGTTTTTAAATGTAAAGACTAAGATGATATAAACAAAGGCAATTGTTAATAAAGAAATCAATAAATTATCCGTTGAGAAAGAAGAATTTAAATCATAACTTGCCATACTATCTCCCGCGAAAATACATCCAGAGTTATAACCCTTAACTGATTTTTGTAATCTTTCAATTAACTCAAACGTTTCTTTTGCTTCAATTTCTGAAGTAATATTGCATACGATACGAGTATAATTAGTGCCGATTAATTGATCTTCCGCGTCAGTAATTTGTTGCTTAATATCATAATAGTTATCTAATGTTTCTTGTTCATCAGATAAATAAGCTTCGATAAAATCATCATATTTAAATGCGCAATCACATAAATCAAGAATTGACATTGTATATTTATCTGGATTAGCTTCGAATACTGCGACTTCTTCAACGCTATCTTTTGTTTCATCTTTGCTTAAGAAAGCATATGAATAATAAATAGATTTAGAAATTGATTGATCAACACCTAAGAAATCACCAAAATCAATATAGTTAATTTCATCGATTAAGTAATGACTAATACCATTTGATGTTAATTTTACATTAGAAATACCAGTTACTTCATTGATAAGATCTTCGCTTTCTAATATATCAACTACATGTCTTTCTACTGCATAATCACCTTTAGGAACTAAAACAACAAATTGGTTTTTACTACCAAAGATTTCATTGATCTCTTGTTTAGCAATCATTTCTTCTGTTGGTGAAGAAGTATCAATAGAACTTTGTGAATAGACGTAATTGATATTATTTGAAAAATACGCTCCTCCACATACTAAACCAATAAATAAGAAAGTATTAACATATCTTAATTTAAGAATTCCTTTACCAAATAAATTGATTTTTGGAACAAATGATTTATGAGAAGATTTATCAATCATCTTAGAAAACATTAACATTAATGAAGGCATTAATAAGAAGACTGTAAACATTGAACAAATAATACTTTTTGCAAGAACCATTCCTAAATCTTGTCCAAGTTTTAAACTCATACAACATAATGCAAGTAAACCAGAAATTGTTGTTAATGATGAAGATGAAATTTCAACAATTGCCTTAGATAAAGCTTCAACCATAGCGTCTTCTGAATTAGACGCGGTTAATTTTTCTTCTGCGAATCGATGGCTTAAAATAATTGCGTAATCAATCGCTAAAGCAAGTTGTAAAATAACGCATACTGAATTAGAAATAAATGATATTGTTCCAAACCAGTAATTAGTACCCATATTTAGCAAAGCCGAAACACCAAAGACTATCATAAAGACAATGACTTCCGCGTATGAATTTGATGTAAATAATAAGACTATTATAATAATCACTACTGCCAGGATCAAAATCCTATTAATATCAGACTTTAATTGTGATGCATAATTATCCACTAATGAAGAAGATACTAAAGCATCATGACCTTCCATTAATGAAATTACTTTGTTATAAGCTTCAACGCATTGAGCGTCATCTTCTGTTCCATCGTATGTGATAGTAAATAAAGCGCTGGAAGAAGCATAATATTTATCGGTATTTTCAAATGGTAAATCTTTAACTCCTGGAATAGTTAATATTTCATCTCTTAAAGAAGAAGCTTCTTCATATGAAATATTTCGAATAATTATTGTTGAAGTTCCATAAGTTACAAACTCTTCATCCATAATGTCTAAAGCGATTTTAGTATCAGTTGAGCTAGGCAAATATGAATTGACAGAATATTCAATATTAACCTTTGGAATTGATATAACACTGTAGGCGATTAAAGCGATGAAAATTGCGATAATAGCTTTGGAAAATTTAACAATAAATTTAGCTACATTTTTCATTTATCTTTACCCCTTTCAAAGATAGAAAACCAATTTGATTTTCTAAGCGTGATTGAGTATACTATCTATATAAAGGAGAAAAAAGCACTAATTTTTTCTATGTGTCCAAATTCGGACACATCACAAAAAAAAGTTTAAAAACTAAGGTAAATATATGGTTAAAAATAGAAATTACATCAAAACTGAAAACGCAATTAGAGAAGCATTCACTTCATTAATAGAAGAAAAAGGAAATATTGAACATATAACAGTCATTGATATATGTGAAAAAGCAGATATCTCTAAAAGTACCTTTTATTGCCATTATAATAACATTTATGAGCTAATTTCCGCTTTAGCGAGTGAATTAATCGATGTTTTAGATTCAACAATGGATAATTATATCTCTTCTCATAACGATATTATTTACCCATATGTCCATGCAATATTTATCTTCTTAAAAGAACATGAAAAATTCTATCGTGCTGTTTTAAATGCTCAATACCCTTTACAAGTACTTGATAAATTAAAAAAAATATCTTTAGAAAGATTTTCTAAAGACATCAAAATTACTACACTGTCCAAAAATGAGCGAGTCAAAAAAGCTCAAATATCTTTCGCAGCCAATGGGATGATTGATCTAGTTATTGACTATTTCCGTAATAAGTTAAATGTTACTTTAGAAGAATTAGAAGATATAGTCATCGATATATTAATTTCATTAATAAAATAAAAAAGTGAGGTTTCCCTCACTTTTTACATTGCGCTTTGTTCTACTTGTTCTGTAGGTTGAGTTTCATTTAATTTGTTTTGATTTAATTCTTGTTCTTCTAAGAACTTCTTAACATTGTTTTCACGAAGTTTCTTAGCTTTAAGTTTCTTTTCATTAACATCACTCTTATATGCATAAATACCAATAACTAGTAATTCATAAATTGTGAAGATTAATGTAAACCAAATACCCATGCTTAAGAAAGATGTAGTCTTCCAAAAGAACCATGAATCCCACCATGTTTTAAAATTAGATTGGAATTCAATTAAGAAATATAAAGGGCTTAATTTCATACTTGTTGTTTCTGAACCAATATTTTGAATTAATAAGGCTAAGATTAAGCAAGCAACACCCCATAATAAGAATACTCCACCGATAGATAACCAAATAATTTCTGCGATTTTATTGCCGTTAACTTTTTTAGCTTGTGCTTTTTTAACTTGTTCAATATCCATTTTATCTACCTTCCTCGGGTTAAATATTACTATAAAGTAAATATAGTTTCAACAACTTATTTATCTTCGTCTGCTTTTGCTTGTTCAGCCGCTTTTGCTTGTTGAGCTTGAATATTTCTTTCGTATTCAACTAATTGACCCCAGATGAATTGATGTTTTTCTCTCCAAACTGGTTCTAAACGAGCAACTTGTGCAAACCAACCTTGGATAATTTTATCAAATTCAGCACGGAATGTTGATCCTTCTGGTAAAGGTTGACCTGAAATATAACCAATACCTAATTCCATTTGTTTTGCGCATTCTTGGAATTCAACAAAATCTGGACGAGCATTTTGTCTAACAAAGTTGAACATACCGATAACTTTCTTAATGTCATTGACACAGAAATTTGATTGAGGTGATTCTTTACCTTGTGTTTCTTGCATTGCTTTATTGAATTCAACAAAGTGTACATTGAATAATAAATCTGAAAGAATCATAGAACAAATAATTCTATAGAAATCATCATCTAATTGAATTAATTCTTCAACGCCTGGTTCTAATGTGTTTTCTTCTTTTTGATTGTTAATATAAGCTCTAACAATGTTAGTTAAAGATTGTCTTAATGGGATAATATAATCTAAGACTCTTAAATTTAAGCTATGATCTGGTTTTACTTCGTCACCTTCAATAGAAACAAATGTTTGTTCATCACCATAGCAAAGATCATACATTTCTTTTAATTGATTTCTTACTAATTCACCATTTTCACCATTGTGATCACAGAAACCATTGAATGGTGAGTTTTCTCTAAATGCTAATTTAAATGTATTGTTTTTAGCTTCCCACATATTCTTTGGATATGATTTTCTATTTTGTACATATTCTAATGTGTCTCTGACTGATAAGTTTAAATGATAGAAACTTAATGTAAAATGTGTTTTTTGATTCATAAATACTCCTTATTTAATATAATTCTTTAAATCATCGAATGATTTGATTATCGTTTTTGCTTCTTTTTGAACTTGTAAAGGTGCATGTTTCATACAATATGAATTTGGAAATTCTTTAAACATTGAAACATCGTTTCCTGAATCGCCAACAACCGCGACTTCATCACGACTATAGCCAAGTTTTTCAATTAATTTTACCAATGATACAGCTTTAGTGACTTTACCATCAGTAATTTCAATCGCGTTGCCTGACCAACTAAATGTAAATGTATTTCCATCATGTTCTTTGTTCCACTTTTCAGTAAATATACGTGCTTTTTCAACGCCTTTTTTACCTGTGCCAAACCAAGGCATCATTTTATAAATCTTATTCTTAGGATCTTTTATAAAATCCGCGGTTTTAGATTTACTAATGACAAATGGTTCATAATAAGCGCCTTGAAGATTAAATCCAAGATATCCGGCCGTACGAATAATAGGTCCAACATTACTTGAATCGACATACATGATTTCATCATTTCCAAAAATCATCCAAACTTTAACGATTTTTAATTCGGATAGTTTTTCATATAGTTCATAAGCTTTTTCATTATCCATCGGTGTTTCTTCAATAATTTCACCTTTATGGATCATGAAAGCACCATTGCATCCTACTATAGATAATTGATTTTTCTTTTCCAAACAATCTTCGACTTTTGTTGCAATACGATAATTTCGTCCAGTTACAAGAATTATTTCTTTGCCAGAATCTAAAGCATTCTGGAGGAATTGCTTATTTTTCTTAGAAATTAAATGTAACTTACGCTTTGGATAGAATAACGTACCATCTAAATCGGTTGCGATAACTTTAATCATTCACATCACCTAACTAATTATACATTTTACAAAATAAATAATCTATTTATTTTTATCATTATTTGTATAAATAATGACCCAAAAGCAACAAAAAAGAGTAGTTCAGGGGAGAACTACTCTTGTATGGGGGTAAAAATTTATTCTTTTCCTTGGAGGACACCATATCCTCCATCTTCTCTTTTGTAAACTACTGATACACAGTTGTCTTCTTCATCTCTGAATAAGAAGAAATTATGTCCGAGAGATTCCATTCTTGTGATAGCTTCGTTTAAATCCATTGGTTTTAAGTAAATTTCCTTTACTCTAACCATTTCATCATCACTGTCATCTTCTTCTTGTGCGAAGTTTTCAAATGCAATAGATTCACCTAAACTTAATTTATGTCTACGATCTAACTTAGTTTTAAGTTTTCTCATTTGACCTTCTAATTTATCAATCGCAATATCAATTGCAGCATATAGGTCTTGATCTTTTACTTCAACACGGAAATCCATCATCTTTGTGTTAATAGTAATTTCAACCTTTTGAGATGTTTTATAAGTTCTAACTAAAACTTTTGCGACAACATCATCATTAATTACAAAGTATTTGTCCATACGATGTAACTTTTCTTCTATTGCGTTACGAATTGAATCTGTAACTTCAATATTTTTACCAACAATTTGACATTTCATATAAATACCTCCGTCACTAAATGTGATTTTCTGTAGTTATCTCTAACTACACCTATATTATACAATGAAAGCGCTTTAAATAAAATACCCCAAATTAAAAATTTACCTATTTTTTACTACAAAAATTAAATTTTAAAAATTTTTAGGATTTTTTAAAATTTATGCACATTATTATAAGTGTCGGGAGATTTATTCTTTCGATGAACTTAGTAGACAGGG
>CAVFKD010000021.1:0-29682 GCA_963623095.1 bacterium
ACATGTTTAATAACTTACTAGAATATTTTAAAGATAATAATTATAATGATTTTGTTTTATCTTTAGATAGTTCCCTTTCTTCTAAAAAAGAATTAATCAGTGATGTAACTAATGTTGATAAATATCTTAATTATTCAACCTATAAACAAAATGAAATAATTAATGAAGATATTAAAAACTATTATCAATCAAAAAATAGTTTTAAATCCTTATTGAATTTCTTGAGAACAAAAAAGAACAATTTAGGTATATCAATTAATAGAATCATCGAATTATATTATGAATTAGATGCTTATCCTTTAATCGATGTAAATATATTAGATGCTTATCGTTTAACTAAAGATAATATCAATTATTATCTAGGTATGATTGATGAATTTGCTAAATCAATCACTTCTTTATTATGTCCAATTAACAAACATCCTTTCTATGGTTTAAATAAAAAGAAGATGGTTAAAAAAGATTATCTGGTTTTTAAAAACGCTGCGACTCAATTAACTACCTATTTAAATGATGCCATTACAATGCTTATAAATTCTAATGTTAAATACAATTATCCAAATGTAACAACATTAAAAGAATATAAAACATTATTAAATATCTTATCTTTCTTAGATGATTATAAATATGATGTTTCTTATTTAAATATGGATAATTTAGATGATATATATGATTCATTAATAACCATTAAAGCGCAGGATTATAAATTAAAATTATTCATTGATGATATGGTTGATAAATATACTCGTAAGATACATTTTATTAATGAAGATATCATTAATGAATATTCATCTAATAATGATAAAAAATCTATCAATAAAAAGATTAAAAAGCTTCTTGGAGATAATTCTATCAATAATCAAGAAATTAAATACATTATTGAAAGCATGGATAATTATTATAAGACATTAAATAATAATCATGACGCAAAAGTATTATTACCTCCTTCATTATTAACATATTTAAATGAAGATAAATTAGATGTTTTAAGAAATATAATAAATGAGATTAATACTTTCAAATTAATGCTCAAAAAGTTTGATATAGATTTTAATATTGAAGATTATTATAAAGATAATAGCAAAGAAAAGAAGATGTTAAGAAGAACACTTCAAACATTATTCAATAAGATATTAGAAAATGAAAAAATCATTCAAGAATATTTTTCTAAAGATATCTATGATTTTGAAAATTCAGATTTATCTTCATTCTATGAAAAGATGCAAGAAATCTCATCTAAGTTCATTTCTATTAACGAATACACTTCCTATTATTCATTACTGAATACATTAAATAATACATATGCAAAATTAGGTGATGAATTAGTTAAATATGATCCTAAAGATTTTAAAAATATCTTCTTAAAAAGATTCTATTTTGACTTTATTCTCTCTTCTTTAAAACGTAATGAAGAATTTAATTCATATTCCAAAGATGCTTTATTATTATCATTAGAAAAATTCTATTCAAGTGATTTTAAGCGTAAAGAATTAATTTCTAACATCTTAAAAGATTATCTTTATTTATATGTAAGAAAGAATAATCAACTATTAAAAGAAGAAGGTACGTTATTAAAAAATAGTATTGTTAAATCACAAGCTATTCCTCCTTTAAGTTCATTAACTACATCTTTAGTTAATTCAATATCTTCTTTAAAGTCATGTATATTTGTTCCTTATTCAAAAGTAAGTCAATTATTAAAAGAAGACAAATATGCTTATGATGGCATTTTATATTTAATCAATGAAGATATGGAGATTAATGATATACTACCATCTATTTATAAAGGTAAAACAACAATATTCATATCTCCTAGATATTTACCTAAAGATGATATTAATACATATTTAATGAATGATTTATCAAAAGATAATTTATTAAAGAATGTTTCTAATTTATTAGATAATGTCTATTACAAACAAGAAGAAAGAATCTCACCTTTACAAGGTAATTTCTATGATAAAAATTGTAAAAATCATCTAAAAGAATTATTGTCAAATAATGGATTTAATGTCAAAGTAGATCACCATTTCTTATCATACAATGTTGATTTATTAGTATCTCAACCTGATAAAGAAAATAAAATTGGTATCATATTAGACCATCTACCTTATTCATCTCCAGAAGAAGCAAGTGATAACTTTGCTAAAGAAAATGAGATATTAAATAATAACAATATTATTCCTTATCGTATCTTTACAAGTGCTTATTTCTTAAATGAAGAGTTAGAAAATAAAGATTTAATTTCTTTTATTATTTCTAGTAGTACTACACCAATTACGAAAAATAAGATTATTACAACAAAGCTATTAATGGACTATTTGTTCCCATTATATGTAGATCCTAATGAAATATATTATTCCATTAATAAAAAGAACTTATCAAAGAAAGAAATATTATTAAAATTAGTAAATGAATGTGCTCCTATATCAATTAATGATTTAGATATTATCATGGAAACAAATACAAGTTCTTTACTCTCTTCTTATATTAAAAATAATGTTCTTGAACAAGAAGATAATTTCATCTTTATTCCAAATAAGAAAGTTACATTTAGAAGAGTTGATAGATCTAAAAATATAATTAGAAATATCGATAATGTTTCTAATAAAGAAATATATGATGCAATATATCAAATCGTTAATAACCAAGGTACAATATCAATTGAAAAATTAGTTAAGATGATATTGTTATCTTTGGGTTATAAAAAGACTAATCCATCTATTAATAAAAAGATATTAGATGACATTTTATATTTGAAAACAAAGTCTATTATATTTGAAAACAATGGTATTCTATATAAAGATTTAAACGATGAAAACAAATAAGTTTTTACGTAAAAAAAGACGCTCCCACGAGCGCCTTTTTTGATTAAACTTATTGTTCTTGAGTATTATTCGCGAACCAATCAGGATGTGCAGTATGAACTTTTGTTACAACTTCATCAATTAATTTAGATTCAATTTCAACACGTTCAGAATAAATATATCTCTTCTTTGCTTTTTCAACACTTTCTAATGTTTTTGCAAATTCTTCTTCTGATTCATCGATAAATGCAAAGATATATAATGCAGTTTTAATAGATTCTAAATTAGCTTTATTTGTGAAGATCTTTCTAGTAGAAACATCGATTTTCCAATAATAATCTTTTAATTCATCAATTTGATCTTTAACACACATTCCATATACTTTAGAAACTAATGATGTAGTTTTGTGTTTTTCTTCAATGAAGAATTTATTTTTACTTGCCATAAAGGAAGCAAGTTCATCAGCTTTATCATTTTCACCATGTCCAATTAAATAGAAATAATTATAAATATCTCCTTCTAATGCGAATGGATGAGTTGAGTCTCCATAATCTTCATATTCTAATTCTTTGTTAGAATATAATGCATCTAAGTTACGATAATTTCTAAGTAAGATATCTTGATATTCTTTACCCTTAGTTAGTAAGTAAAGGGAGAATCCATCATTTAAATGATCCATTCTTGTTGGAATGATATATAAAACTAAATTGAAAGCATAGAAGAATGAACTAACAATAAAGAAATATTTCATATTTCCATCTGCGTTTAATCCAAATACTAAACCATAAGTAATCGCGATTGCGATTAATGTGGATAAAGTTCCACCCCATAAAGCAAGTTTTAATTTTGGATTATCTTTTTTAGGTGCAATTTGAACTCTAACAGAATAATCATCTTTTGATCCTGCATAGAATTTAGCCTTACCATCAACAAATTTAATACCGATTAATAAAATATTAATAGATACAATTTTAAATCCTGCGATTAATGAGAAAATTACTTTTCCTAATTGATAAACTAATACGCAGCTAACAAAACCATAAAGAATCATTAAGATATTAAATACGACAAATGGCATATCAGTTGATGTAACACTAAATTGATCAATTAAGACTCTTGCGAGTATACAACCAATAATTACCATGCCAATATAAACTACCCATGAAAAATTAAAATATGGTTTTTCTTCTTTTTTTATTTCTTCTGACATTTATTTTCCTCCTAAAGCGTTAAAATAAATTTTTTCACTTAATTCCTTATTTAATGGAATATTACTTGGGAAAGTATATGTTCCATTCTTTGAGAAATTATTGACCATGTACATTATATCATCTTCGCTTATGCCATAGGTATTTAAACTTGTAGGCATTCCTAATTTTATAAAGAAATCTTTTAATTTCTTAATAGATTCTAAGATTGCCTTTTCTTTATTTTCATTTGGTTTAATTTCCATGACGTTAATCGCGAATTGATAAAATTTATCTATATCGTATTTGTAACAAACTTCCATCCAACTTGGAATTAAAATTGCAAGTCCTCCTCCATGAGGAATAAAAGGTTTAATTCCTGAAAGTTGATGTTCTAATTGATGAATAGGCATATAAGAATTTTTACCTAATGAAGTTAATCCATTGTGAGATAAACTACTCGCAAGCATAATTTCACTTCTTGCAT
Source organism: bacterium (assembly GCA_963623095.1). GTDB lineage: Bacteria > Bacillota_I > Bacilli_A > RFN20 > CAG-449 > UBA3210. Next base: position 4,482 of record CAVFKD010000021.1, read on the forward strand.
CATAATCATAGAAATCTTTATCCATTAAGATATTAGATGCTTTAATAACATCTTTGATTAAGCCTTCTGCAAAATAATCTGACAATTGACAATCATCACTTTTATTAAAATATCTTTCAAATGTATGAGAGATAATATCGACTATACCATATCCTACTTGATCGCGTGGCAAAGAATAAGTAAGTTTTGGATTTTCAATCGCGAATAATGGTCTATTTAATTCAGAATTAAATCCTGATTTAAATTTTGTTGTACGATCAGATATAACACAAGATGTGGATAATTCACTTCCTGCCGCGGCAATAGTAATAATAGATCCAATTGGTAATGCTTTTTTTGATACATAAATCTTTTTAGATATGTCTAAAACATCACCATCGTAAAATACTCCATGGGCAATGCCTTTAGATGAATCAAGTACAGATCCTCCACCTAAAGCAAGAATCATATCAATATTTTCTTTTCTAGCAATTTTAATACCTTCTCTAACTAAAGATACATCAGGATTAGCTTCAACTCCTCCAAGAAGTATATAAGCAATTCCTTCTTCATCTAATTTAGATTTAACTAAGTCTAGTAATCCACTTTTGATAACAGAATTCTTTCCATAGTGAATTAATACTTTTTTAAAGCCATAGTTTTTAATAATTTTACCAACTAATTCTTCTTTTCCATCACCAAAATATATCTTAGTTGGAGAGCAAAAATCAAAATCTAACATTAATCCTCATCTCCTTTATTTTCTTTTTTAAATAAGAATTTATCAGACAAATAACGAACACCAATATAAAATCCAACACCTAAAATTAATGCAATAATAATTAATAACCATTGATGGAAATTAAGTTCATATGGATGATATCCAAGTGCTTTATTTAATGGAGTAAAAATAGTTACAAATGTACCAATAAACATTAATGAATAAACTAAGATACGATATTTATTAAATGGTCTACAATGGCCAAATAATGTTGCCATACCCATAATAGAAATATAAATACCACATATTGTTGTTGTAACATTAATATCATTATTTGGATTGATATTAAATCCATTGTATGAATTAATCAAAATCAAAATGATAACTCCAACTCCATAAGCAATTCCACCTGGAAGGGAATGAGCAAAGACATTTTTTAAGAAACCTTTTTTAATCGGTGCATCATTTGGTGAAATAGCAAGTAAGAAGCTTGGAACACCAATGCCAAAGAATTCTAATAAAATTAAGAAACTTGGTTGGAATTTATATAATGTAGAAACAGTTACTATAAACGCGAATATTGTTTTCATTAAGAATAAAGAACTGACCGCGGAGATATTATTAATAACTCTTCTACCTTCAGAAACAACTTTAGGTAATGAAGCAAAGTTAGAATCAATTAAGACAATGCTTGAAACATTTTTTGCAGCGTCCGACCCACTTGCCATAGCAATAGAACAATCCGCTCTTTTGAGGGCGAGAATATCATTAACCCCATCACCAGTCATACCAACTGTTTTGCCTGCTTTTTTAAGGGCGGTAACTAATGTTGCTTTTTGTTCAGGAGCAACTCTACCAAAGACATTATATTCAGTTGCGATAGATGCAACTTCTTCTAGACTCATGCCTTCTAAAGAAATATATTTATCAGCATCTTTAACACCTGCTTCTTTTGCGATTTGACTAACGGTTAAAGCATTATCACCAGAGATAATTTTAACCTCTACTCCATTATCCGCGAACCATTTTAATGTTGCAGGAGCTTCATCTCTAATATGGTCTTTAATTAAATATGCTTTTAATGGTATAACTTCTCCAATAACATCTTCACTTGTTAAATCATCTACCTTGCCTAAAACTAATACTCTTAAACCTTTTTTGGTATATTCTTCAAACTTAGTAAGTAATTCATTATTGTTTGGAATAACAAATTCAGGTGCGCCTAATACAAAGCTTCCAATATCAAATTTAACACCGCATTTCTTTCTTGAACTTGAGAAAGGTAATTTAGTGATAACTTGATATTTTTTAACGCTTGGGTGTGATTTTAAAATTGCGATTGATGTTAAGTTTTTATCTTCAAATGCATCTAATAAATCACCAACTACTTCATCAAGATTATAATCTGATTTATTTAATTCTATTTCATCGACCACGTTCATTGTTCCATCAGTGATAGTTCCTGTTTTATCTAAGCATAAACAATCAGTTCTTGCGAGCATTTCAATTGAATAAGCATCTTGAACAAGAGTTTTTCTTTTCGCTAAAGTTGCGATAGAAACAAATAAGCTAACGGAAGTTGTAAGATATAATCCCGAAGGAATCATCGCGACCATTGATCCACATGTGGTACCTAAAATACTTTGTAATGCAGTAAAATCACTAGTCCAATCTAATTTCCACCAGTTTGTTAAGAAATTATATATACCAAAAGGTACAACTAAGATACTAACTAAACGAATAATTAAATTTAAAGATTTTAAAATAACTGAATTAGTTTTCTTTTCTTTTTTCGCTCTTTGTTGGAGTAATGAAATATAAGAAGTATTTCCAACACGTTCTACTTTTACTTTACATGATCCTGAAGAAACAAATGTTCCTGCGAATACCATGTCTCCAACATTCTTTTTAACCGGTAAAGATTCACCTGTTAACATTGATTCATTTACTTCAATGCTACCTTCCATAACAATGGAATCCGCGACTATTTTTTGTCCGACCGACAATAAAACAATATCATCTAATACAATATCTTCAGAATATATTTCATCTTTATTTCCATCTCTAAGAACATGAATACGGTTTTTTGTTGATAAGGCTAGTTTGTCGACAATTATCTTTGCTTTAATTTCTTGATAAATACCAATTACCAGGTTTGTGGTAATAATAACCATAAAGAAATAATTGGTTAAGTTTTTAACTTCAAATGGTTTATTGATTTGAGAAATAATCAATAATCCAAAAATTATGAATAATAAGATATTTAAGAAGGTAAATACATTTTTAACAATAATTCCAATAATTGTTTTTTGGTTTTTATCTTTGGTTTTATTAGTTAATCCATCTTTGATTCTATTTTCAACTTGAGAAGAAGAAAGACCATGTTTTAAATTAGGATTATAACGAGTGATAAATTCACCATTCTTAGTTTCAATTTTTCTAAATTCACGAGTTTCTTCTAAGTCTTTTAAGTCGTCATCTAAAATAGGTTCTTCCACCTCAGCTTTTAGAATCTTAGAAATTTCTATTGTACCATCATTTCTTTTTTTCTTCTCACTCATAGACTTACCTCGAATTGTTATTTATATGATTTTACCATAATATTAGATATTTTAAAATATCTAAACAAAATAAAAAGCAGGTTAACCTGCTTTTTACATACTTTCTTTAATAGCTTTCGCTAAACCGGTAATTTCTTTTTCATTTAATGAAGCAATTGATATTCTTAATCCTCCACACATTGGGACAATAAAGATATTCTTCTTCATTAATCTTTCAAATATTTCATCATTGTTATTATCAGGACATTTTACTAAGATGAAGAATCCTCCATAGAATGGATAATAAGGAAGTCCACATTCATCCGCTTCTTTAATAAAGATATCCGCGCGTTTTTTAATCATTAAAGTATAATCGTTTAATCTTTCTTTCATCTCTAACATTTGTTGCTTATCATGGAATATTTCATTCATAACATTTGTTGCTAGGTGATTTGGTCCTGACCAAGTAGTTCTAGAGAAAGAAGTAGTCGCTAATTTAAATTCTTTTGAATTAGTTTCACTGTTAGTGAGTGCACATAATGCTCCACCTCTTAAACCATAAATTTGAAGGCTTTTTGACGCAGAAAACGCGATTAATATAATAAAATTATCATTTAAATATTTTGACATTTTAGAAAAGATTGGTTCATAAGGTTGACCTTTAAAGTTAATATAAGCAATATCATCTACTAAAACAACTGGATGATTTTTGGATACTTCTTGTAAATAAGTTAATACATTATCCCAATCTTCATCACTTAAAGAATAGCCTGAAGGATTTTGACAAGGATCATTAATTAATAAAAATGCTCTACCAGATTTTTCTATTGATTCATTTACTCTTTGTTTAATAGATTCAATATTGAATTTATCATTTTCATCAAATAAAAAATATTCAACAGGATTACATTTTGCTTCTAAAATTAACGAATCATAATTTGTCCATCTAATTGATGGAACTAATATATTTTGATTCATTTCACCATAACATTTTATAGCCATCGCTAAAGCACCAGTTGCACCCATAGTCGCGCAAACATCAATGTAGGTATCACCCATATCCGCATAATGGAATAACCAGTTTTTTACGCCTTCATGGTAAGAAGAATCTCCTGCCATCGAATCATATTTTCTAGTTTCTGGTAAAGAAGCATATTTTTCTAATAATTCATTTACTAAAGGAAATTGAGCGAGTTTTTTTTCTTCATCAAATAACATACCAATAGAACCATTGATTACAGTTTCTCCTGCTTCAATTTTCTTTTTAGCGATATCATTAATTGCCATAATAGGTTCGCCTTTTTTAAATACGAATGCATCTTTTGATAATAAGCTCATAATTAATTCCCCCATACACAATACTTTTATACAATATCATTTTTTTAATAAATATTAAATATATTTAATAAAATCAAATTAAAAGAAGAAGTTTTTAGCTTCTTCTAGTTGTGCTTTCTTTTATAATATTTAATAATGAATTCTTCTCTAGGATCTTCTTTATAAAGTTCAAATTGATCTTTGTATGGAGGAAAGAATATATTACCTTCATATTCTTTTCTTACTTCAGAGATAATTAATTCTTCACAATATGGTAATAATTGTTGGTAAATTGAAGCTCCCCCGCAGACAAAGGCTACTTCTTCTGAGTCTTTATAACGAGTAATTAATTCGTTTAAATCAGTACAGATTTCACATCCTTCTGCAGGATAATTTTTATCAAAGTTCACTACAATATTCTTTCTATTTGGTAAAGCATGTCCAATAGATTTAAAAGTATTTGAGCCATAAATAATAGTATGTCCTGTAGTAGTTTCTTTAAAGTGCTTAAAATCTTCTTTAATATGCCAAGGAATTAACAATCCATTACCAATTACTCTATTAGGATCATGTGCGACAATAACTTTTAACATATTAAACACTTACCTTTCCTTTAAGTGGAGGATAAGGATCATATTCAACAATTTCAAAATCTTCCATCTTATAATCAACAACTGAATCATGATGATTTTTAATAATTAACTTAGGTAATTTTCTTGGTGTTCTTTCAAGTTGAGTTTTAATTACATCAACATGGTCTAAATAAATATGTGCATCACCAAATGTATGTACAAAGTCTCCAACTTCTAAATGACATACATCCGCCATAATGCATAATAAGGTTGCATAACTTGCGATATTAAAAGGTACACCTAAGAAGATATCCGCGCTTCTTTGATATAATTGGCAAGATAGCTTCTTTCCATCTCCAGATACATAGAATTGAACAAATGCATGGCATGGAGGTAAAGCCATAGAATCTACTTCTTTAGGATTCCATGCGCAGATAATATGTCTTCTTGAAAATGGGTTTTCTTTGATTGATTTTTCAACGTTTAATAATTGATCAACACCAAAGAAATCTCTCCATTGTTTTCCATATACTGGACCTAGTTCTCCATATTTTTTCGCAAATTCTTCATCATCTTTAATCTTTTGGATAAATTCATCCATTGTTTCGCCTTTATATTCAGGACATTCTGTATATGCTTTATATGGCCAATCATTCCAAATTTTAATATTTTGATCAACTAATGGTTTAATATTAGTTGAACCAGAAATAATCCATAATAATTCTCCTAAAATGCCTCTGTAAAAGACTTTTTTAGTTGTAAGTAATGGAAATCCTTCTTGTAAATTACATCTAAATTGATAGCCAAAAACTGAGATAGTTCCTGTTCCTGTACGATCTTTTTTTACTTGACCATTTGAAAGAACGTATCTAGCTAAATCTAAATATTGTTTCATTATTTTTTACCTCCTAAAACTTTGCTTATTTCTTTTAGTAACTCTTTTTTTATAATAGGTTTAGTAACATACCCATTCATTCCTACTTCAATCGAATGTGCGATGTCTTCAGAATAAGCATTCGCACTCAAACCAATAATAGGAATATTCTTCGCTAAATTACTATCTAACATTCTAACACTTTTTGTAGCTTCCCAACCATCACAATTTGGCATTTTTATATCACATAATACCAAGTCAATATCACTGCTTGGATTATTTTTAATATAATTAACAAATTCATTACCGTCAGATAAGCTAATTGTAGTTGCACCTAAGAATTGTAGATTCTTTGTTATTACTTCTTGATTCATTAAATTGTCATCTACAACCAATATTTTTGATCCTTGTAAAGAATATTCTTCTTTATCATTTTCTTTTAATTCTGCCTTTTTAAAATCTAAACTAATAGTAAAAGTTGTACCCATCCCAACTTTGGAATCAACTTTAATATTACCCTTCATTAAATCAATAATCGCTTTTGAAATGGATAATCCTATACCCGTACCAGTTATTTTTTTAGTTACTTCTTTATTTTCTCTTTCAAAAGGAATGAATAACCTTTTGATAAATTCTTCACTCATTCCTACCCCATTATCAGAGATAACATAATCAATGTGAATATAATCATTTGAATGAGATTCTTTTTCAATTATATCAATATTAACATTTCCTCCGATAGGAGTATATTTAATCGCGTTATTAATAATATTTATAAGTGCATTATTTAATCTAGTTATATCGGCACTTATTACACCATCATACGTAGTTTTATCGTTAAAACTCAATTTTAATTTTTTAATCGAGTTTTGCGCAGTAGCTAAATCATATAATAGATTTAAAGATTGTTTAAAAGAAATATTCTCTTCTTTTAACGTTAATTTATTTGCTTCAATACTACTTAAAGATAATATATCATTTACCATATTTAATAAATGTTTGCTTGAAACATCCATCTTTTCTAATGCATCTAACAAAACTTCTTTCTTATCAATATTATCTTTAGCGATTTGATTCATACCTATAATAGCATTTAATGGAGTTTTAATATCATGAGAAATATTGGATAAGAATTTTGATTTAACATTTGATGATTCACGAGCTTTAAATAACGCAGAAGCAAGAACTTCTTTTTGATTATCTAAGAATAATCTATTTTTAGTAATATCATAACAAATAAATAAACATTCAATATCATTTGTATTTGAGTTTTTACTAAGTAAAACAGTATAACGAATAAATAATTTTAAATTATCTTCAGAGTTAAATAATATTTCATCTTCAATTGAATTAATATTATTTGAATATGCGTTTAACAATCTATCAACATTCATTAATGCATCATATTTTTCAAGATATTTAGGATTAACTTTATTTCTCGCAAGAAGAACAAATTCATCAAAAGAAGAATCATTATTAACTTCATCAAAGAAATGAATTTCTTTATCTTCTAAAATAAATTTAGAATGCGATGTAATTTTATTTTTTGTTAAATTGATATCAAAATGTAAACAAGAACGAGAAAGCAATGATTCTAGATATTGCGATTCTTTTTCCATTGATTCACTAAGTTTAATACTTAATTCTTTTTGTCTATTCATATCTTCAACTTCAGAAGATACATCTTTAACTAATACATGGGCTACTCTTTTATCATCTTCATAAGAATAAACAATTCCTAAACGATGATATTTGTTATCATATTTATAGTTAGATGATATTAAGAATTTATTATTTTCAAAGCCATTTATAATATTATCGAAATCCAAAAATTGTTTAATAGTTTTATTATAAGGGAAAGGTATTTTGTTCAATGCAGAAGTTTTTACCTTCTCACAATCAAGCATTTCATAAGGATCATAATTATTATCAGCATCATAAATTAAAACTAAGGAATTAAAATCTAAATACACTTTTAATACTCTAATATATGTATAAGATAATACTGTTGAAATTGATTTATCCATGTTTTGAACATAATTAACTTGTTTAATTAACATTTTATTTTCACTAGTTACATCTTCACAGATAAATATACCTAATACATCTCCATCATTTTCTTTATAAAAACTAATTTCGTTATTAGTGATAATTTCATTTCCTTCAATATCTATAGTTTTAACTTTATAAGTACACATTTCATTGTTTGAAATATAACCTTTAACTATTTCATCATAAGTAAATTTCTTGATGTGCTTATCATCGACAATAACATATGAATTTATCTTTTTTAATAATTCACTAAAAGAACATTTATTTGGTAAAGAAAAAGCTTTAAGAATACTCTTACCATTCTTATTATCGACAATATCATCTTCTAGAATTAAGTCTTTAGTTAAATTAAATCTAAAGACAAGTCTTTTTCCTTTAGAAACAATATCAAAGAATTTTTCATTAACCTTATTAACGTGGATTGATTCTCTTTTTAATTCTTTATATTTAGAAAATGTTTTCTTTTTATTATTTTCATATTGGATAAATATAAAAATAGTAACAATTAATACAACTATATAAACTGTAGTAATAGGTACCATAACATTTAAAGAAGACCAATTATTATGATCAAATCCTCTTTCAGGAAAATAAACGCTAAAAGCTAAAAGTAAGACAAAATAATTCAATATAGTCACTAATATTGAAACGCCTATAACAATTAAAATTTTATATCTTAGTTTCATAGCCTTACCTCTTAATTAGTATAATCTAAAAATAGGAATAAAACATTAAATATATTTTATATATTTATAAATAAAATCTTGTATACAAGAAAATTATTGAAATTAAATCGGTAAAATTATATCATATTAATAAGAGGTAAATATTTATGAATGAAAACGCATCAAAATCAACATTAAAAAGACTACCTTTTTATTTAAATGTATTAAAAAGAAAACAACAAGAAGGTGAAGTATCTATTTCTTCTAGTCAAATCGCAAAAGAATTAGGACTTAACGATGTCCAAGTTAGAAAAGATTTAGCGACTGCATCTAAACTTGGTGGTAAACCAAAAGTCGGTTATGACATTATTGAATTAATCACTGATATTCAAGATTATTTAGGCTGTGGAAGAATTGATAAAGCAGTATTAGTCGGGGTAGGATCTTTAGGTAAAGCTTTACTTGGTTATAAAGGATTTAAAGATTACGGACTAGAAATTATTGAAGCATTTGATTCCGCGTCTGGAGTGGTTGGAAATGAAATTAAAGGTATTAAAGTATCATCTTTAAATACATTAAAAGATTCTATTACAAAAAACGATGTTAAGATTGGAATTATCACTGTTCCAAGTGAATCCGCGCAAGATGTATGCAATGAACTTGTCGAATCAGGAATTAAAGCTATTTGGAACTTCGCTCCTATTATTCTTTCTGTCCCAGAAGGAATTATAGTTCAAAATGAAAATATGGCTTCTTCTCTTGCAGTCTTATCTCGTCATTTAAACGGTATTGATTATTAAAGCACTTCGGTGCTTTTTTTGTTGCAATAAAAAACCAGATTACATATGTAACCTGGCTTATAATTATTAATTTAAATTACCAATTTAAGATTTCAACTACTAAATGAGTATTACTTTCTAATGTATAGACATGATATCTAATTAGAACACCTAGGCTATAGCCATAGTCAATATATAATTCGAAAGGATTATCTACTGAATAAACAATGCTTTGGCAATCGACATAATTTTCTTCATCTATATAATAAATATCATCAGACCAAGTTGAATCGACTAATTCACCATCTTCATTATCTTCTTGCATTACATTATATCCATCAGGAATTAAATTACTTGTAACAAATGATTCTACCTCTTCTATTGAAGCACTATCAAGATTGACATCTAAATTATATTGAGTCTCATCCCATTCATTAGTTTCTTCTGTTTCAACAAATGCATAACCTGTACCCGCAATTATTTGTTCAATATCATTTTTAGTTGTTTCTGCATCATATCCAACTAAAGTAACGCATGTAACAACGCATTCAATAATTCTTGGTTCATCTTCACCAGGAACATTGATTGAAGCTGTAATAGTTGCTTCTAAGCCTTCTTCCGCATCTTCTGCGACAGTTACTAAACCATCTTCATCAACGCTGATTTTACCAGTTGTATCACTTGAAGAATAAGTAATATCATAAGGTAACATATTCTTAACAACGCTTAATTGTTTTGTAAAGCCAATTCCAACATTGCATGATTCTTCTTCAAAATAGAATTCAGTTTCATGTGCTTCATTACTACCAATAGAGAATGTAACTGTTGTTTTTCCAGTATAATCATAGTTAGGATCAGATGTAATAGTGAATGTTACACATAATGAACCTGTAGGATCTTCAAAGTATAAATCATTTTCGTCAGTATAACCTTCATACCATCCTAAGTTTCTAAATGCTTCAGCATAAGCGTCATAGAAATCACCATTTTGATCATAAACTGAAACGCCTAAATACATATCATGTAAAGCAAGTTCTCTTGCTTTTGCTTCAATTTCTTCATCAGTAGCCTCTTCACTTAAGCCATAATCTTCAGGCCATAAAGTACAATATTCTAAATAGTCTAAATATGCTTTTTCATAAGCCTCTTGACCATTTAAAACATACTTAACATCCATTTCTTTATGAGGTAACATACTTTCTTCAAATGTTGGTAAGGTTACTCCTTCAATTCCTAAAGTATCTTTAATAGTACTTGAAATTAATGAAGTAGGCCATGAAGAAACAAAAGTAGAAGTAGGTTCATCAAGAGAAATTATTAGCAAGAAACCAATTGGTTCATAATCATCATCTGTATAAGTTGCACATGAGAAGCTAATATTTTCTTTCCAAAGAATTGTAGGATCTTGTAATGTAACTTCATTATATAATTCATAATCAAAGCTATCACTTAAAGAGAATGTATAAATGTAATATACGCCGTTTTTCTTATATCCTTCAATTTTTCCACCTTCTGCTTCAAATTGAGGTACTGTAACTCCTGTTTTAGTTTTAATTTCATCAGTTAATTCACTAGGCCAAGAAGTTCCTCCATAATATTTAGGTGTGTAATAGAAATATGCGTTATTTCCTTGGAAGAAGTAGATTTGAGCGTCAATAGTCGCTCCATCGGATAATGTTTTATGTAAGATATATGCGCTATATTCTTTAGATTCTTCTTCATCTAAAGTAAATCCATTTTCCATCAAAATTTTTGCGTTTTCTAAAGAATAATCTTCTACATAATAATCCATGACTACAAAAGTATTTCCATCTGTTGAGCCAATAGAATTTACTCCACCCATTTTAATAAATGGTAAATCAGTTATGGTTAATGCATAAGACATGTATTCTAAATCATCATCAGTATAGGCAGTATCCGCGGTTTCAAAAGAGCATAAGTCATTATAACATCTTAAGATATTACCTGCTTCTGAAACTACATTTCCTTCTTCATCTTTTTCTTCATTTGCATAGAAATATATTAATTCATAACCGCTTGTTCTTTTAGATGCTTTTTTAGTTACTTCATAATATTCAGTATCACCATTTTTTTGTTTAGCTTCGCCATTATAACTTTTAATAGTATTCCAGCCAAAGCTTTCAGTGAGTTTATAATAATCTTTTAATGAGAATGTTTTACTTGTATCAGAAATTTCTAAATAGCCATATTCAGATCCTGAATCATCTATTCCAACATATTCATCAACAGATAAATCAGAATTAACTAATCCAACTGGATAAGGTAAAACTTCACCACAGTATTTTTTCATTAAAGCTTGTTGCTCACTAGTCCACATATCAAAGTGGCCATCAATTACTTCTGAAGAAATAACTTGTTGACTCTCTTCAGATGAAGAAACATTACTTGAACAAGAAGTAAAAGCTCCTCCCATTAATATAGATAAAATAGTAATTGACGATAAAGTTAATAATTGTATTTTTTTCATATAAATCCCCCAATTTTTAAAAAAGGCTAGTGAAAGAATTAAATCACTAGCCAATTTATTATTTATTTTTCTTATCGATAGAAGCGATTTCTTCTTTATATTTTTCTGCTTCAGCTTTATTACAATAAACAAAGTGTCCAGGAATAACTTCTGTTAATGATGGTTTGTCTACTGAATAATCATGTGCTTCTGCAGGATTATAAATTAAACGTTTTCTATTCTTTTCATAGTTAGGATCTGGCTTAGGAATTGCAGATAATAAAGCTTTTGTATATGGATGTAATGGATGCTTAAATAATTCTTCTGAAGTAGTAAGTTCAACCATTCTACCAAAGTACATAACTGCGATTCTATCACAGAAATATTTAACTACTGATAAGTCGTGAGCAATAAAGATTAATGTTAATCCTAATTCCTCTTTTAATTCATTTAATAAGTTAATGATTTGTGCACGAATTGAAACATCAAGCGCAGAGATAGGTTCATCACAGATCAATAATTTTGGATCCATAACTAACGCTCTTGCGATACCAATACGTTGTCTTTGTCCACCTGAGAATTCATGTGGATATCTTGAAGCATGGTCTGCGACAAGACCGACTTTTTCAAGCATTTCGACAACCTTTTTATGATTTTCTTCTTTGTTTTTATGTCCTTGAATAATTAAACCTTCTTGAATAATATCTTCAACTGTCATTCTAGGGTCTAATGAATCTACTGGATCTTGGAAAATCATTTGAATTTCATGCATTAATTTTTTGTTAACGTGTTTATTATCGTAATGGATTTGTTTAATCTTTTTCTTTTGAACAGAAATAATACGTTCTGCTTTTTCTTTTTCCATTGCGATTTTATCATCGCGTTCTAATTTGATGTTATTGATTTTTTCATTATAATCAGGATCATCTTTACTTAATTTAGAAATTTTTAAAGTGGCTTCATTTTTATATTTTTTAATTGCTGCTTTTAATCTAATGTTAGTATATTTAATTTCTTTTTTGTTCCATCTATCACCCGCGGAGATTCTAACTCCCTTATAATAAATAGAACCAGATGTAATATCGTATAATCTAATAATAGATCTACCAGTTGTGGTTTTTCCACATCCTGATTCACCAACAAGACCTAAACATTCGCCTTCTTTAACATCAAATGAAACATTGTTGACCGCTTTTAGTTTTGATCTACCTGGTCCACTTCCAAAGAAGAAGAATTGTTTTAAATTTCTAACTGATAAAATAATGTGTTCATCATTTAATTCTTTTTTAGTTTTGACACGTGAATTAATTTTGTAATATGAAGAATTTTTAAGTGAATCTTCATAAGAATCATCACTTAAAACTTGTGCTTCTTCATTATCGACAAGAACCAATGATTCGTTATCAATACTATCTGGTGTTTTAGTCTTTATTTTCATTTGTAACACCTACCTTTAGCGCTTTTTTAATACGTTCTGTAACAATCTTAGGTTTTTCAACCTTTGGTGCATCTGGGTGTAATAACCAAGTTGCAGCATAATGAGTGTCAGTAACTTTAAAGAATGGTGGTTGATATTTAAAATCAATTTCCATTGCGTATTTATTTCTAGCTGCGAACGCATCTCCTTTTGGAGGATAAATCATATTAGGTGGAGTACCTTGAATAGCGTCTAATTTTTCATTAGAATCGACATCTGGAATAGATGATAATAATGCCCATGTGTAAGGATGACGTGGATCATAGAAGATTTCATCAACTTTACCATATTCGACAATCTTACCAGCATACATAACTGCGACTCTATCCGCCATATTAGCGACAACACCTAAGTCGTGAGTAATAAAGATACATGAAAGATTTCTTTCACGTTTTAATTTGTTAATTAATTCAAGAATTTGAGCTTGAATTGTAACGTCTAATGCGGTTGTTGGTTCATCACAGATAAGAACTTCAGGGTCTGCGGTTAAAGCAATTGCAATAACAATTCTTTGTCTCATACCACCTGATAATTCAAATGGATATTGTTTAAATCTCTTATCTGGTTGAGGAATACCAACTTCCTTCATGATTTCTAAAGCTCTACGTTTTGCTTCTTTCTTTGTAATTTTTAAAGCATCAGTATGCTTTGTTTTAGCTTCTTTTAATTTTGCTTTTTTATTTGCTTCCGCTTCTTTTAAAGCAATTTCTTTTGCGTTATTAATATCATCAATTTCTTTATTGATAGATTTAATTTCTTCTTTAATAGCATCAATTTTTTCTTGAACAGGTTTATATTTATCTATATCTAATTTATCGATAGAAGATAATTTGTTTTCTTGTTCACTTAATCTAGCATTTGCGTCTTGTAAAGAAGCATTCTTTGCATTCAATTCTTCTTGAGGATTGTAATTAGCAAACTTTTCATTAATAGAAGCGATTTCTTCATCATAATTTTTGTTAACATCTTCAACATCTTTTTTATATTGTTCATTAACTTGTTTATGATATTCATTAACTTTAACTTTTGCTACTTTGCTAGCTTCATTAAGTTTGATCTTAGCTGCTTTTCCATCAGTTTTCATTTTATCTTTGATTTCTTTAACAGCTTTTTTATTTTCTTCTTTTAATGTTTTAATTTGAGCGTTTAATTCACTCTTTTTAGAAGGATCTTCTTTTATTTGTTTCTTTAATTCTGAAATGTTTTCTTCTAACTTATTATTAAGTTTTGCGATTTTAGCATTACCGGATGAATAAATGTTTTTATATTCCATAAATTCATTAGAAATAAGTTCTTCAAACATTTTCTTTAATTTATTGTTATTAATTAAAGTAGCTTCAGTGATTTGTTTACCAATTCTAACAATAGGATTTAAGCTAGATAATGGGTCTTGGAAAATCATACCAATTTTATGTCCTCTGATTGCGACATATTCTTCTTCAGAGATTTCTAAAAGGTTTTCACCTCTATAGATAATAGTACCATCATCAACAACTGCATTTTTCGCTAAAATACCCATAATTGCTTTAGATGTAACAGATTTACCAGAACCAGATTCACCAACGATACATAAAGTTTCACCTTTTTCAAGATCAAAGGAAACACCACGTACAGCTCTAACAATACCGTTATCTGTTTTAAATGAAACAGTTAAATTATTAACTTGTAATATTTTTTCAGCCATACTAATCACTTCCTTTTAATGATGGGTTTAATGCATCTCTTAATCCATTACCGAATAAGTTAAATGAAATCATTAATAATGAAATAATAATTGATGGGACAACAATTAACATTGGTAATGTATATAAATATTGTTGGTTATCAGATAATAATACACCGAATGATGCACTACCTTGTAAACCTAAGTTTAAGTAAGCAAGTGTTGCTTCAGAGAAAATAACACTTGGAATCATTAAGACTGCACCTGTAACAATTGTACCAAGAGCATTTGGTAAAATATGTCTAAAGATTAATCTTGTATCACTTGCGCCAAGAGTTCTTGAAGCAAGGACATATTCTCTACCTTTGAAACGGTAGAATTGAGTTCTAGTTCGAGAGGAAGTACCAATCCAACCTGTTAAACACATAGCAATTGCGAATGTAAATACATTATTACCAAAGTTTAAAATACATAATGTAACAACAACGATAAATGGCATACCACTTAAAATATCAGTGATTCTTTCCATAACTATATCGACATTGCCACCAAAATAACCTGAGAATGAACCCCAAACTAAACCAATTGAAAAGTTAACTGCCGCGATAATAACTGCAACTAATAATGATGTTCTTAATGCGTTAAAGCATAATGTAAATAAATCATATCCTAAGCTTGTTGTACCAAAGATAAATTTAGGCATTGTTGTATAGCCTTTATATTTATAATATGTAACTGTTCCTTTATAAGTTTTAATATTATCGAATTTTTTAGTTTCTGAATTGTATTTTGGAATATTGATTTCTTCTAATACTGTTCCATCAATTAAAGGACAATTTTCGTTTAAAACTTTAACTGTGTAAGTAAATGAGTTATCATCACCTTCAATAGGTTTTTGATTCGTTTTTTCGAAATATCCATTATCTAACCATTCTTGAACTTTTGCAGGAGTAATTTCAATATACTTTTCTCCTAATTTTGCAGAATAATTATCATAACTAAAAGTTAAATATTGAATATTAGCTTTAAATACAGTTTTAGTAGCGTTAGTTACTCTCCAGTAAGAAGATTCTTTGTTTGTTGTTAATACTTGAACATTTGCATCAGTCATAGATAAATCGTTTAATAAAGTTAAATGATTTTCATCTGTAGATTTAGTAGTAAATGTAGCTTTATCAAAACCAACATACGCTAATTTATTGTTTCCAACTGGTTTTACGTCTAAACCAATTACAACACTGTCTGTAGAAGAAATAGATTTAGATGTTGCAAATGTACTTAATGAATAATTTTTAGTACCTGTTGGTTCGACATATTGATCATCATAATAATATTTAGTGCCATTAACAGATAAATATAATTTATATTGTGATAATACAATGTCACCATAAGTAGTAACACCATCATCAACATTTTTAAAATCAATACTTAATGTTAAATCTTCATCATTTGCAATAGTGATACCACTTCCGCATTCAATACCAAATGCAGCTGTATCTAATTTAGAATCATCAGTAATATTAATAGATTGTACTACTAATAATGTTCCTCCATGAGCACCATTGACCGCTCTATTGATAGTTTCCATTTCTGAAAATTCTTTAGAGTTTTCAACAATATATTTGTCATCGAATTCACCACTTGCTACTTGCTTAGTTTCATAATCGTAAATAGCTCTAGTATATTTTGTAGTACCATCCCACCAGCCATTACCAGTTTCAAATAGTTTAGGTGGTAGTAAAGCTTGTTCAGGATATGTTGAATCTGTAACATCATAACTTGAAAAGATAGGTACAAATATTGACATTAAAATTAATATACCAATAATAATTGCGCCAACAACAGATGATTTGTTTTTACAGAATCTTTTAAAAGCATCCTTAACGAAAGTAGTAGTTTTAGTTTTAAATTTTTCATCAGCGATTTTATCTTTATTTTGTGTCAATTTAAAATCTTCAGGGCAAAGTTCAATTTCATTGCCATAAGCATCATAAGTCTTTTTATTTTCACTCATACTACTTCTTCGCCCCCATTCTAATTCTTGGATCAATAAATCCATAAGAAATATCGACTAAAACACCTGCGCATAAGCCAAATGTTGTAAAAATAGCCATATCAACGAATAAAACGTTATAGTCTTTTAAGTTTAATGCATTAACGAATAAGCTACCAATTCCTGGAATACCATATAAGTTTTCAAGAATCATAGAACCACCCATAATACTTAAGAATTCAGCAAGAATAGATGGAACAATTGGAACCATCGCATTTCTTAATGCATGACGTAAAATAGCTTGTCTATTTGTTAAACCTTTAGTTCTTGCAAGTAATAAGTATTCACTAGACATAACTTCACATAATTCCGCTCTTGTGAAACGGCAATAGCCACATATTGAACCAAATGATAAACAGAATACAGGGACAATATATCCACGAATTTTTTCTGATATTGTTCCTGTTGATGCAGGCCATTGAGTTGGTAACCAACCAAGGTTATAACAGAAGATTAATAATACAAAAGTAATTAATACGAAACTTGGAATTGAAATGAATATCATAACTAATGTTGAAATGATATGATCAGTAGGTTTATTTTTCTTTAATGCAGCAATAATACCTAGAATAATTCCAATAGGAACTGCAACGAGAGTTGATATAATATTCAACTTCATAGATACAACAACTCTTTCACCAATAATTGTTGTTGCTTTTAAACCAATTGAAACTGCAGTAGAAGTACCCCAGTTAAATTCAGTAAAGATATTTTTTAACCAATTACCATATTGAGTCATAACAGGTACTTGATAAAAATAATGTGATGTATTAGTTAAGTCAGTATACGACCATAATAGTTCACCATATTTATCTGTTGGTAACGAGACATCATAAACGAAACCATCAGATACTTCTTTCATGTAATAACTAAATTTTGTATCATCTGTACCAATAGGCTTAGTATATGGTAAGATTTTTACTAAAATAAAAGTTATTGAAAGAATGATAAACATTGTGATAATAGCTAAAACTAATCTTTTAAGAACATATTTCCACATGTTTAAGTCTCTCCTTTTTTTTACATTATTTAGTATATCAAAATATAAGATTTATACCAATAAAACAAGCATTAAAATCTATATATTTATGATAATAAAATAGGGATTCTAGCAATTAAGAATCCCTATTAAGTTTTTAATTAATTACGAATTATTAAGCAGCAATTTTTACTGTAACGTCTTTTGTGTAACTTTCTACTACATCTTCATAAATTGCATTATCGTCATCATCCCAACCAACAACAACTTGGTATGTATATGTATAATGAATTGTAACATCTAAGCTATCAAGTGCAGATTCGTAAACTTCAGGTAAAGTAAATGAAATGTTACCATATTCATCAACTTTATAAGAAATTTTTCCTTCTGGAATTGCATAGAAGCTTGAGAATGTAACACCAGTAATATCGATATCATGATCTTCTTCACTAGCTGTCTTAATTACAACAGATCTTTCACCGCTTTCATCATTATGTAATGATTCATAAACGCCTGCTGCGAAGAAAGCATTACCATCAGCAATCTTACCTTCTGAATCAATGTAGCATGCTGTATCAGCAGCTTGCCATAATGCATCATAAGAATACATTTTGCCATTATATTCAATACCTGGAAGGCTTGTATCACAGCCCCAGTTTAGTGTAAATCCAGATGAGTTATCTGATTTTAAAACTTCCATGAAGTTTAATGGGTCATAAGTATTACCTGAAATTGAACCGAATGCAATATCGTATTGGCCAACCATCATTTTCTTATAATAGACATCTGACCAAGTAGCAACAGCAATGTTTTCAATATCTAATGTTAAACCATATACTTTCTTTGCATCTGAAGAATTGAATGCATCTTCCCAATATTTTTCAATATCAACACCATAGTTTGTAATATTTGCTTGAAACATCCATGC
Source organism: bacterium (assembly GCA_963623095.1). GTDB lineage: Bacteria > Bacillota_I > Bacilli_A > RFN20 > CAG-449 > UBA3210. Next base: position 23,548 of record CAVFKD010000021.1, read on the forward strand.
GATTTCAAGTGAAATTGTATCACCTGATTTATATGTGCCGTTTTCTGTTAATGCTTTAGCAGCATTTGTGAAATAATCTTGACCTAATGTTAAGCTATAGCCATCTGATAATGTACCATTTGCAGTTCTTGATGCAACAGCAGCTTTATGATCTGCAGTACTATTATATGAAACAGCATTTTCTGGATCAACTAAGTATTCATTTGAGAAATAGTTAACAGATGGGACACAACCTCTCTTATCAGCGAATTCTGTACGGTTTAATGAATAAGATAAACCTAAGAGGAAGTCATCATTAGACATCATAGGTTCACATTCCCAGTATTCACTTAATGGTGTTTGTGTAATTGAACCATTTACACCGAATAAACTATTCCATGTTTCTTGGTCACATGAGTTAACATTTAATTTGAAGACTGAAGAACCATCGTATACTTTTGTTCTTGGGTCTGTTTTATATTTAACTAATTGTGTTTGAGGAATACCACAAGCAGATAATTTATTAGCTTCGAATTCTTTAATACCAGCTTCTGTATCAGCTTTAGCTGCCGCTAAGATATTCATATGAACACCAGCGATGTTATATTCACCTGATTTAGAATAGTAATTTGCGTTCTTTTTATAAACGATTTGTTTATCTTTTTCCCATGATTCTAGAACATATGGACCTGTTGAAAGAGTTGTATCAACTGGAGTTAAGCCACCATCTGTGAATTTACCCCAAACTTTTGCACCTTCAAGAGCATTACCATTTCCTAAGTCTTTAATGAAATCCATTGGAACTGGAGCGTACATTGAAGAAGAAATGTAATACATTGCCATAAATGGAGTTGCTGCTTCGTTTAATTCAATTTCAAGATATCCTTTACCATCATCGCCTACGTAAGCATTAATACCAACCTTTTTCTTGAAAGATTCTAAATCAATACCGTTTGCTGAAGAGTTGTAATATTCGTTAGCGCCTGCAATACCAGTTGAAGAAGTTAAGTTTTCAGCTGCTCTAGCATAGCCAACTGCTTTTGTCCATAATAATAAGTATGGTGTTAAATAGTCATCAATAGAAACTTCTCTATCTTTATATTTAGCTAATGTAGAATTAGAAGTTAATGTATTATATTTTAATTCAGAACCAATCTTAACTTGGAATTTATATTTTTTAGATGTTCCTGTTGTTGCATAATCAGCATCTAATGGAGTTGGTCTATCATCATTTGATAAATCGCCTTCCCAAATATAACCATCTTTATTTGCATTTAATGCTTGTCCGAAGTATGAACTACTACCATAGCCAATTAAGTTACCAACTACTGATCCTTTATCATCCATATAGTTTAAGTTTGCAGGATCTTCTGATAAATATGAGTGGTAATATCTCTTCCATTCAGATTTTGTTTCACCAGCTAAATCGCTTGTAATTGAACCATATCTTAATGTACCGAAACCATAACCTGTAACATAGTTTTCTGTTGGAAGTTGAACAGTATCACTGAATACTTGATAACCACCATCTTCAAATAATGAAACACCTGTTAAGTTGTTTTCATAAGCATACTTTTCAAGTAAGCCTAAGATTTTTTGTCTTTCAGCAGCGGATTCACCTTTAAATGAAGTGTATTTTGCACCAACTGATAAGTTTAAATCATCATTCTTTTCATTTACATATGATTTACCTTTAGGTGCTTCTGAAGAAATAGCTTCTCCACCACATGATGCTAATGCGCCACCAATTAATAATAACGAACTAGCGAGTGTTAATACTTTTGTTTTATTCATAATTATTCTCCTTTTTTTGTAGGGTAAAAAATGATAGCCTCAAAAATAGTAAAAGCAACTTCTACTAAACTTAATAAAATTATTTTAAATTTAATTTTTTACTTATTTTGGATTATCATCCAAATGAACTAACTGAACTATTTTCCTTACGAATAAAGTTCGACCCTCCATTAGTTCTATTTAATAAAAATATTTGGTGCAACTTCTTGTTGCTAAACTAAATATTGTCAACATTATAAAAACACTCAAATAATATTGCAATAATTATTTTTAAAATTTTTTTCATTTTTTCTTGAAAGCGTTTTCATATCATTTACAAAAAAAAGATACTTTCTGTGAAGTACCTTCTTTTATCCGATTATTATTAATATAATAACCGCTGCTAATAATGCAAAAATTCCTAAAACTAAATATGGAACAAATTCAAACTTTAATTTCTTTCTTTTTTCTTTTTTATTGTCACAATATTCTGGGAATCTATCTACATCAACATTTTTAATTCTATTAATAACATATCTTCCAGAATATGAGAATATATCGAATGTTCCTAAATTTGTTACTATTGATAATAAACCAATTCCAACAAATAATGCACCTCCAATAAACAAGGCATTGCTATAATTAACTAAATAGTTAAATCCTCTAATGGATAAAAAACAAATAACAACAGCAATCATAATTCCTAATGAAATTAAATATTTCATTGGAGAATGTAAAAATATCTTTTTAAAAGTTATTTTGTTTTCATCCACATTTTGTGGAGCTTTATTACTAGGTTTATTACTAAATGCATCATCAATTGATACACCAGTTGATAGTTTTTCTTCTTTCTTTTCTTCCATAATCTTCTCTTTTCTAAAATAAAAACAATATTCAATAATACATATAATATTACTAAATATTGTTTAATTTACAATTATTATTTTTCACTATTTAATTTTTCTTTATATTCATTATATGGAATAGGTTTACTATAATAATAGCTTTGAATCATGTCACATTTATTTTCTTTTAAGAACTTAACTTGTTCAAATTCTTCTGCACCTTCCGCAATAACCTTTTTTCCTAGTTTATGACATAAAGTAATAATACTTGAAATAATAACTTTGCTTTCTTCAGTGAATCCATTAGAGTTTCTAAAGAATCTTTGATCAATCTTAATTGTATCAAAATCTAATTCAGAAATAATATTCAAAGAAGAATATCCAGATCCAAAGTCATCCATTGAGCATTTATATCCTCTTGAATGAGCAATACCAATGAATCTCTTAAAGACATTGATGTTTTCAAATAACAATCCTTCAGTAATTTCGAATTCAATTAATTCATGAGGAATATTATATTCATTAACAATATCTTCATATACATTAATGAAAGTTAAATCTCTAAAGTGTTTCTTAGAAAGATTGACACTTACAGGAACAACTTTTTCTCCTTTATCAAGCATATCTCTAAGTTGTTTACAAACATTTTCAAATACATAAGCATCTATTTGAACAACAAAGCCATTTTCTTCGAAAATTGGAATAAATAATCCTGGAGGAATTAATTTACCATCTTCATCTCTCCATCTTACTAAAGCTTCTGATCCAATCCACTTATCATTTAAAATATCTTTTTTCAATTGATAGAAGACTTCAAAGCGTCCATCTTTTAAAGCTTGTTGACCTTTTAATTCAACTTCAGCATTGTTCTTTTCAATTCTATCAAGTTCAGCATTATAGAAGCCATAGTTAGTTTTAGTATAATCGTATTGAATACTCTTACTTGCAAGAATTGAACTTTCTATTTCTTTATCAATTGATACAAGTTCTTCTACTGATGTACGTTTAATACCATAGCTAAGTTCAACGCCATGGATATCTTTATATTTAAAGACGTTCATATAATTTTGGAAAGCTGTGATTTTATCAACAATATCTCTTTTTTCTTCATAAGGAAGTAAAATAATATATTTATTTCTATCCGCAAAACCATTTAATGCAGTAGCAAAATTATTTTTAATTTCTTGTCCTACTGAAGCAATAAGTCCATCAATATATTCAGCATCATATATTTGTCTTAAGAAATGATATTTTATGATTGTAATATAAATCAAAGCAAATTTAGATTCTGGGTTTTGATGAATAATAATATTTGCATCTCTTTTAAATGAAGATAGATTTAATAATCCAGTATTATCATCATAAGAAGCATCACGTTTTTGCTTAATTGCGACATTACATATAGCGATGATTAATAATCCAATAGAAACACCACTTACACTTAAAACAATTGCAACAATAACAAATGACGCTCTATATAAAGAACTAATTTGATATGATAGTTCACTTTGAGGAACTATTAACGCCATCTTTAAAGTTAAAGTATTATTATTTTCACTAGTATATCCAATAAAATCAGAAATATAACATACTTGAGTTAAACCATATTCATCTGAATTGTAATCTAAATATAAAATTTTTGATTCATTAGATGCATAAATTTCTTTAATTTTAGATTGGTCTATACTTTTATCTGCCGAATAATCCACGATCATCTCATAAAAGTTTTTATATTTTAAAGAAGTACTATTTTTATTCTTATTATCATAGAAAGCAACTATATCATTTGTTGAAGTAGGATCAACATCAATTAAAGTAATCGCGGTTAAGTTATCATAGATATTAGTTTCTAAGTATTTAACAATTGTAGAAATATTAGTTTTACCATAAATACCTAAAATATCAGAATTATTTTCAAATGGTGCAGCGTACCCAAAATAAATATTATTGCTGTTTGATTCATAGAAAAAGTCAAATGTTCCTTCTTCAGCATAAGCAATATAAGATTTAAATTCAGGTAATGAATTATATACCTTACTTTCATTTTTTTTATCTCTTTCACGAACAACTTGAATCTCATCAAATCCATTATATGTTTCAGAATATAATTCCAATGCATCATTAAGTTTGTCATCATATAAAGCAACTGCAGATCTATCTAATGAAGCTTTATAGTTTTTTAAAAGTTCATAGTTTTCTTCAATACGTAATTCAATACCCTTTTTAATTTCTCTTGAAGAATTAGTAATACGAGTAGTAGAAATATTATCAACTTCTGTCTTTGTTCTATTAGAATAGTTATTATAAAAAATAAACATAAATGCGACTATTAACGCTACTAATACCATCATCAAGATAATACCGGTTGTTTTAATAGTGTCGATTTGTGTTTTTACATCTTTATTGTTTTTAGTTTTAATCAATTTTTTAATTTTTGAAACTTCCATATAAAGACCTCGTTAGTCATATATTAGCATACTTTTACTTAATTTTGTGAAAAAACTTAATTTTTAATACTTATTCATACGGAAAAGTTTATAATTTTGTAAGAAAAAAGGAGATTCTTACAATGAAAATTATAATTATTAGACATGGTGATCCAGATAATCCAAATCAAACATTAACTCCTGCAGGTTTTAAAGAAGTAGAAGCTTTAGGAGAATTTCTAAAAGATTTAGAATACACAAAAGCATTTTGTTCACCTCTTCCACGCGCAAGAATAACCTGTAACGCAGTATTAAAATATCATAATGATGAAGCAATAATTTGTCCTTGGTTACAAGAATTTTCATATAAGATAAATGTTCCATATAAAAAAGAACAAAACCTTTCTTGGGATTTATATCCTTCTTATTTTAAAAACAATGATAATTTTTATTTAAGAGATGAAGGTTTCTTTAAAGATCCTTGTTTTGAAGGAACTTCAGTTAAAGAAAAATATGAAGAAGTTATTTCATCTTTTGATAATATATTAAAAGAATACGGATATGAAAGAGATGGTCATATCTACAAAGTAAATAAAGAAAACAAAGATACATTAGTTTTCTTTTGCCATTTAGGTATGATGAGTTTATTAACCTCTCATTTAACTGATATCCCATATATGGCACTTGTTAACTCATTCTTTGCTCCTCCAAGTAGTATTACTACTTTTATCAGTGAAGAAAGACAAGAAGGTATCGCTCAATTTAGATTACAAGGATATGGAGATATATCTCATTTATCTATTAAAGGATTAAAGCCAAGTTATTTAGGTAGATTTGCAGAAGTCTATCATAGTAATGACCGTCACGAATAATTTTTTTATCTATAATAAATCAATAATTCTAAACTTAAATATATAACCTTTACATAATACGATAAGTATTGTTGATTGATAAATTAATATTTGCGCTTAGCGCTAGGTGAACTTGCAGTAAAGCGCAGTATTTTGCATTATTTTAAAAATATCATGTAAATATAGATAATAATTTATTTAATAATTTTCCAATATCCTGATCTATTTGTTCCAATTCTTTCTATCTTATTATTACTCTTC
>CAVFKD010000022.1:0-29484 GCA_963623095.1 bacterium
AAAGTAGGTCGATGTTATGGATGATATTATAGTCTTAATCTTAATATTATTTATTCTTAAAGAACTTAACAAAAAAGAGAATCGTAACAACGATTCTCGTTAAGTAACAAAGATTACCAGTCCCTGTTTACATATCTAGTTTATACTAGTCTAATTTAAATTGTCAATAAGTAATTTATTCACCAATTTCTTCTTTTATAATCTTTTTAACTTTTGCGTTAAAATCATTTCTTGGAAGCATAATGATATTACCGCATCCTTGGCATTTTATTTTAATATCCGCGCCTAATCTAATGATTTGGAATAATTTAGATTTGCTTGAACATGGATGAGGTTTTTTCATTTCAACAATATCATTTAATTCATAATCTTCTGATTTAATCATTTTGATTTCTCCTTAAATAACAAGAATAAACGTTTTGCATTAATAAAGCAGAAGTAATAATTCCTACTCCTCCAGGTACTTTAGATATCAATGCACATTTCTCACTTGGAATAACATCACCAACTATTCCACTTTCTAAATAATGAATACCTGCATCAACAACAATAACGCCTTGTTTCATTTTATTTGAATCAATAAAATGTGGTTTACCAATCGCGACTACTACAATATCTGCTTTAGAAAGAAGTTCATCTAAAGATTTTGTTTTACTATGTGCGATAGTTACAGTTGCGTTTTTATTTAAAAGCATCATCGCAACTGGTTTACCAACCGATACTGAACGGCCTACAACCAACACATTTTTACCTGTTACATCAATATTATATTCATCTAACAAAGTAATAATTGCATTTGCAGTCGCAGGTTTAATCGCATTTTCTTTATTAATAAATAATTCACCTAAAGAATAAGCATTCATTGCATCAACATCTTTTAAAGGATCTAATGCTGCAATAATTTTTTCTTCATTTGCCCCTTTAAATAAAGGTCTAGTAATTAAGCATCCATCGATTAAATCATCTTCATTAATCTCTTTTATCTTTTCTAAATAAGCTTTTTCATCACTTGGCATTTTAATTAATTTATAATTAATACCTAATGCATTCGCATTTTTTTCTTGAGAAGCACAATATCCTAAAGATGATGCATCTTCTTCATTAACAAGTGAAACTAGTGTAAGTTTACGTGGTAATTTATCTAATTTAGCTTTTAAATCTTCTTTAATTTTGTAAGAAGCATTCTTGCCTAACATTAATTCCATTATTCTTCCTCCATTTTAACCGCGGCAGGAACTTTTGGAAGTCCTGGTAAAGTAAGAATAGATCCAGTTAATGGAATAATAAAATTAGCCCCAGATGATAGATTTACTTCTCTAATATGTAAAGAAAAATCTGTTGGAGTATTTAATTTTTTAGGATCATCAGAAAATGATTGAGGAGTTTTAGCCATACATACATAAGAATGAGTATAACCTAAAGACTCATACTTTTTAATTTGTTCTTCTGCGAGAGGTTCATAAATAACTTCTTTAGCGCGATATATTTCATGAGCGATTTTTGAAATCTTTTCTTTAATGCTTTCTTCTTTAGAATATAAAGGATGATAGTTAGATTTATTTTCATCTAATGCTTCAACTACTTTAGAAGCAAAATCAATACATCCTTCTCCACCTTTTAAATAGCCATCAACAAAGCTAACTTTGTAATTATTTTCTTTACACCATGAGGATAATAAATCAACTTCTTCTTGATGATCACTTGCAAAATGGTTAATCGCGATAACAACATCCATACCAAATTTTTTCATGTTCTCAAGATGTTGATTTAAGTTCTTAATGCCTTCTTTTAAAGCTTCAAGGTTCAATAAATCAATATTTTCTAAATCTTGACCGCCGTGGCATTTTAACGCTCTTATGGTTGCGACTAAAACGACTAATGAAGGTTTTAAATCACCAACTTGGCATTTGATATCTAAGAACTTTTCAGCGCCTAAATCCGCGCCAAAACCCGCTTCTGTGATAACGATATCTTTTAATTTCAATGCCATTTTAGTTGCAATAATTGAACTGCATCCATGAGCGATATTCGCAAAAGGTCCTCCATGAACAAAACAAGGATTACCTTCAAGAGTTTGAACGACATTAGGATTAAAAGCATCATTCATTAATTTCATAACTGCATTAGTTATTTTTAAATCTTTAACATAAATTGGTTTATCTTCATAAGTATAAGCAACCAAGATATTATTTAATCTATTTTTAAAATCTTCTTTTGATGTAGCGAGAGTAAAAATAGCCATCAATTCACTTGCGACAGTAATAATAAAGCCATCTTTTCTAGTGACACCATTTACTTTACTTCCTTGAGCGATAGTAATATCTCTTAAAGTACGATCGTTCATATCGATCGCTCTTTTCCATACTACCTTATTAGGATCAATATTTAATTCATTGCCTTGATAAATATAATTATCAATAACCGCGGCAATTAAATTAATTGATGAAGTTAATGCGTGCATATCGCCAGTAAAATGAAGATTGATATCATCACTTGGTTCAATTGATACTTTACCTCCACCAGTCGCACCGCCTTTTAAGCCAAATACAGGGCCTAAAGAAGGTTCTCTAAGACAAACTACACTTGATTTATTAATCTTCGCTAATCCTTCGTTTAAGGCAATTGACATAGTAGTTTTACCTTCGCCAAATTTTGTTGGAGTAATCGCAGTTACTAAAACTAACTTGCCATCTTTTTTAGTTGCAAGTTCATCCATAATTGATAAATCAATCTTTGCTTTATATTTACCATATGGTTCGACATATTTATCATCTACACCGAGTTTTTTTGTAATTTCATAGATGTTTTTTAGTGCCATAAATTACCTCCCATTTAATATATTTAATGCATATTCTAATGCTTCTAGACTACTTGTAAACCATTTTACATTTAGTTGATTATTAAAATATGTAAATTGTCTTTTTGCATAATTTCTTGAATTCTTTTTTATTAATTCTTTTATTTCATTTTCATCTTTATGATTAATTAATCCATCCATTAATTCTTTATAACCAATTGCTTGGAATGAACGTAATGTAGTAGGATATTTGTTCATTAATGATTTAACTTCATCGACCAATCCCATTTCATACATCTTATCAACTCTTTTATTGATAATATCATATAATTCTTCTCTATCCCTAGTAAGGCCAATAAATTCTACATCGTATAAAGGTTTATGTTCTTGAGAAGCGATTATATCAGACTTTTTAGAACCTGTTTCTAAATATATTTGAATCGCTCTTAAGACTCTTTTACGATTGTTTTGATGAATTTTTAAAGATTCTTCATAGTCAATACTTTCTAATATCTTATGGAGTTCTTCATTTGTTTTTTGTTCATATGAAGACATATCAACATGAGATTCTTGTTTATTTAAATTAAAATCATAGAATCCAGATTTTAAATATAAACCAGTTCCTCCAACTACAATGATATTAACATTTCTTTTTTGTAATTCTTCTATTTTAGAACGAAGATTTTTTTGATAATCAAAAATAGAAAATTCATAAGTAGGTTCTACATAATCAAATAAATGATGTGGAACTAATTTTCTTTCTTCAAGTGAAGGTTTTGCAGTACCAATATCCATTTCTTTATAGATTTGGAAAGCATCACCATTGATTATTTCTCCATTAGCTTTTAACGCTAAAGATATGCCTAAAGATGATTTACCTACACCAGTAGGTCCGACAATGCAAATAATCTTATTCATAATTAAATACCTGATCTTTTAAACATCTTTTCAATATCATATTTAGAAAAATGAATAATAGTTGGTCTACCATGAGGACAACATGTAGGATTAGAACATTTAAATAAATCATCAATTAAATCATTCATTTCTCTTAAAGATAATTTATCATTAGCTTTAATACTTGCTTTACATGCCATTGTTGCAATTACATGTTTTCTTAAAGCATCTAAATCTATTTTATCTTTTGAGATAACTTGTTGAATTAATTCTTCAATATAACTACCTTCATCATATTCTTTAATAAATGATGGAAGTTTAGATACTTTTAATGTATTAGAACCAAAATGTTCTACTTCCAATCCAACTTCTTTTAAAATATTTAATTTATCATCATTCAACTTTAATACATCTGAAGGACTTAAGTTAATCATATATGGAACTAAAGGTTCAATAACATTAATATGTGAATTTAATGCTTTATTAAATTTCTCATAATTAATTCTTTCATTCGCCGCGTGTTGGTCAATTAAAAACATTCCATCATCACCTTGGCAAACTATATATGTATCATGAATTTGGCATAAAGGTACCATATGAGGCTTTTTAAAAGATGGAGTATATTCTTCTTTTTTAGCTTCAATTTCTTCTTGTTTAGAAGGAATATTTGTATCTAATGAATTTATATCTAATTGAGGTTGACTTACTTCAATTTTATCTATTGAAGGGCGTATGACATTAGCCTCAGGCATTTTAACTTCATCTTCATCATCTAATAATAAAGATACGCTCTCTTTAGTAGAATCAGATAACATGGAATTAATTTGTGTTTCTGTAGGTATAACTCTTTGTTCTTTTTGATAACTTGGTGCTTCAGTTAAAGGTAATCTATCTAGAAGTTTATCTTTAATCATATGATTAATCGCATCACATATTTTATCTTCATTAGATAATCTTACTTCTTTTTTAGAAGGATGAACGTTAACGTCAACTAAAGAATATTCAACATGGATTTTTAAAATAACAAATGGATATTTGCTATTAAAAATAAAATCACTATAAGCATCAATAATTGCTTTTTGGATTTTTGGAACATAGACATTACGATCATTTAATAAAGTGATCATATAATAACGAGTAGATTTTGCAAGTTCAGGTTTTCCAATATAACCTTCAATTTGGAATTCATAATTACCAAATTCAACTTTCATCATCTTTTTTGCAGTTTCGTTATTGTAAATACGAGATATTACTTCTAATAAATCTCCTCTTCCTGTTGTCGAAAAAACATGTCTTTCATCAATGTAGAAATCAATTGCGACATCCGGTCTAGAAAGGGCTAAACGTTGCATTACTTCTAATGAATTTGCGTTTTCAGTGATATCAGTTTTTAAAAATTTTAATCTAACTGGAGTATTATAAAATAATTCTTCAACAATAAAAGTAGTACCTTTTCTTGAAGAAAAATCTTCTACTTTCATCTCTTCATTTTCAATTAATACTTTAGTTCCTGCACCTACTCCTGTTGAAGTAGTCATTGTTACTTTTGAAACAGAAGCAATAGATGGTAAAGCTTCACCTCTAAAGCCCATTGTTTTAATTTTAAATAATTGATGTTCTGATGTAAGTTTACTAGATGCATGGCGTTTAAAAGCAAGAGTTGCATCTTCTTTATCCATACCATCGCCATCATCTTTGACAATGATTTTAGTTCTACCCGCATCATAAACTTTTACTTCAATATGTTTTGCATGAGCGTCTAAAGCATTTTCGACTAATTCTTTAATAACGCTAGAAGGTCTTTCAATAACTTCACCTGCCGCGATCATATTCGCAAGGTGAGAATCCATTACTTTAATAACAGCCATTATTTATCACCCATCTTTCTTTTTAATTCATATAAATAATTTAATGCTTGTAAAGGTGACATACTTAAAGGATCTAATGTCTTAAGTTCGTCAACCCAGGAAGGAAGTTTATTTTCACTTACTTTCATAACATCAGTATTAGTATTTACTTGTTCTTTGGTTAAATCAGATAAAATCTCATTCGCTCTTATTATTAATGAAGAAGGTAAATGTGCGAGTTTTGCAACATTAATACCATATGATTTACCCATTGCGCCATCTTCAACTTTATATAGTAAAGTAATTTCATCATTAGTTTCTTTTACTCCAACATGTACATTTTTAATCATTGGAAGTTTTTCACTAATGGAGGTGATTTCATGATAATGAGTAGAAAACATTGCTTTCGCTCTAATCTTAGTTGCGATATATTCTAATATTGCTTGAGCGAGTGCCATACCATCAAAAGTTGCAGTACCACGACCAATTTCATCAAATATTAATAAAGAAGAACTTGTCGCATGGCTTAAAGCATAATTTGTTTCCGCCATTTCAACCATGAATGTAGATTGACCAGAAACCAAATCATCACTTGCGCCAATTCTTGTAAATATTGAATCAAAGATCATTAAATCAGCTTTTTCACATGGTACAAAAGAACCAATTTGAGCCATAATAATAGTCAAAGCAAATTGACGCATATAAGTTGATTTACCACCCATATTTGGGCCTGTAATAACTAAAATATCTGTATCTTTATCTAAATGAATATCATTAGGTACATATTCAATATTCTTCATTACTTTTTCAATGACAGGATGGCGTCCTGAGATTATTTCAACTTTTCTTTCATCGTTAAAAGTTGGTCTAACATAATGATTTTCAATCGCTACTTCACTAAAAGCAACTAACACATCAATATAAGCGATAGTAGAAGCTAAATCTTGAAGTTTTTCAGTAAAGTTAATGACATATTTTCTAATGCTTTGGAATAATTCATATTCTAAAGCACATCTTCTTTCATCCGCGGTTAGAATTAAAGATTCTTGTTCTTTTAATTCTTTAGTAATAAATCTTTCGGAATTAACAGTTGTTTGTTTTCTTTCATATCCCCAGCTTTCTTGAATCTTATCAAGTTGACCTTTAGATACTTCAATATAGTAACCATAGACTTTATTAAAGCCTACTTTTAATGTAGTAATACCAGTCTTTTCTTTTTCTTTTGCTTCTAATTGAGCGACCCATGATTTACCACCTTGAGAAAGGGATAATAATTCATCTAATTGTTCATTATATCCTACTTTGAAAATGCCACCTTCTTTTACAGTAATAGGTGCATCTTCAGAAATAGCTTTTTCTAATAAAGCAGTTAAAGAAGAAAAATCATAAGTCATTAAAGATAATTCTTCGACATATTTATTATTTAATTCATGCAAAGAAGCAACTAAAGAAGGAACTACCATTAATGAATTCTTTAATTGTAATAAATCTCTACCATTCGCAGAACCAAAATTAATCTTAGTTACAAGTCTTTCTAAATCATAGATATCTTTTAATTCTTTAACAATATCTCCTCTTACAAGGAAATTATCAATTAAAGAAGAAACAATATCTTGTCTTTTAGATATCTCATTAACATCAGTTAAAGGTTTAACAATCCACTTTTTTAAAAGTCTTGAACCCATATTGGTCTCTGTTTGATCAAGTAACCAAAATAAAGTTCCATATGTTTCTTCACTTCTAATAGTTCTAGTTAATTCAAGGTTATTTCTACTAAATGCATCTATTTGCATTGCTTGATTAGATCTAATTACCTTACACACTTGCATATAATCAAGTGAATTTTTTTGTGTGTCTTTTAAATAAGAAAATAATCTAACTACATTTCTTCTTTGTTCTAAATCATAGACATTAGTTAGAATATATTCATGTTCTATTTCTACTTGGTTATTGTTTTCATAAGATATCAATGTACCTTTTTTAGATTTCATTTGCATTAATGCTTTTGCGTCAAATGATGTAGAAACAACTACTTCTTTAATGCCAAGATTTTCAATTTCAGACATTACTAAATCTAAATCTTTTTCAATGTTTTCAACATACATTTCTCCAGTAGAAACATCTGCGTAAGAAAAAATATAATAATTATCAGTTTCATCTAAACAACCGATATAATTATTATCTTTAGCTTTCATATCAATAACCGCGCCAGGAGTGATGATTTGAATAACATCTCTTTCTACTAAACCTTTCGCAGTCGCAGGATCTTCTACTTGTTCTACTATACCTACTTTATAGCCCTTTTTAACTAATTTATCGATATAGGAAGAAATTGCATGATAAGGTACTCCGCACATAGGAACTCTTTCTTCGACACCCGCGGATTTACCTGTTAATACTAATTGGAGTTCTTTAGAAGCAATTTGAGCGTCTTCAAAGAATAATTCATAGAAATCTCCAACTCTAAATAAAATCAAAGTATCTTGGTGTTTTGCTTTAACATCGAGATATTGTTGTATCATTGGTGAATATTGTTTTTTTGTTGCCATAATAAAAACCACCTCATTTATAATTAAATTATAAATGAAAGTGGTATGAAATTAAACTAAAACTATTTTTAGACTTAATTATTTAAGTTTATTTTTAAGCTCTTCTAATAAATAATTAACTTCTTCTTGAATAGAATTAAAATTAACAATTAATGGATGATTATCCAATTCCTCTTTTGCATCTAAATATTTCTTTTTATTTTCTTCATATTTAGAAGTTCCTAAAGATAAAGCCATATCTTTTTGTGAATATTTTACTTTATCTTGAAGAGATTTAATTTCTAGAGAATCTTCTATTTGTTTTTTCAATAAAAGATATTGTTTTACTTCTTTAACCTCAAGAAATTCTTTAATAAAATTATCTAAGTAAGACTTAGTTTCATTAGTCATTTACTTGTTCACCTTTTAAATAATAAGTAGTTGCTTCAACAACTTTAACATTGATAATTTTACCAATTGATTTTTCATCACCTTTAAAGTTAACAAGTTTATTTGTATCTGTATAACCAGTTAAGATAGATTCATCTTTCTTAGAGAATCCTTCGACTAATACAGGAACAATTTTGCCAACATAAGCATCTGATTTTTCTTTTTCAAATACTGCGAGAGTCTTGATTAATTTATCAAATCTAATGTGTTTTGTTTCATCAGATACATTATCAACAATCTTTGCCGCAGGAGTACCAACTCTTGGAGAATAAATAAATGTAAATGCTGAATCATATTTAACATATTTAACAACATCTAATGTTCTTTCGAAATCTTCATCAGTTTCATTAGGGAAACCAACGATAATATCAGTTGAAATACTAACATTAGGAATAATGCTTCTTAATCTATCGACTAAAGCCATATATTCTTTAGAAGTATATCTTCTACCCATTCTTTTTAATACATCATCACTACCAGATTGAAGTGGTAAATGGATATAAGGCATAACATTTGGATATTTTGCGATTACTTCAAACATTTCATCAGTAAAATCCCATGGATGAGATGTTGTAAATCTTAATCTAGGAATACCAAGTTTTGCAACTTCTTCCATCAAATGAGCGAATGTTGTACCATTGTTTAAATCTTTACCATAAGCATTAACATTTTGACCAAGTAAAGTAATTTCTTGATATCCTTGTTCTACTAATTCTTTACATTCTTTAATAACGTCTTCTTCAATTCTAGAACGTTGTTTACCTCTTGTATAAGGAACAATACAATATGTACAGAATTTATCACAACCATACATAATATTAACAAACGCTTTAACTTTATCTAATCTATAAGTAGGAAGGTTTTCAATAACTTCTCCTTCTTTAGAATAAACTTCAATAACTCTTACTTTCTTAGTAATAGCTTCATTAATTAATTGAGGTAAATGGTTGATATTATGTGTACCAAAGATAATATCTACTTGAGGATATGTAGTTCTAATTTTATCAACAATATGAGGTTGTTGAGTCATACATCCACATATACCAATAATTAAGTTTGGATTTCTATTTTTTAAAGCTTTTAATGAACCAATTTCACCAAATACTTTATCTTCAGCATTTTCTCTAACTGCGCATGTATTTAAAATAATAATATCTGCTTCAGTTGGATTATCAGTTACAATATAACCTACTTCTTGTAAAATACCTTCAATAGTTTGACCATCTAATACATTAGCTTGGCAACCATATGTACGAATATAATATTTTTTGTTTTGCGCAAAAAGTCTTAAAGCACTTGGAATCATTAGTTTTTCTCTAACAAATTCAATAGGTTCTCTTTTTCTTTTTGCAGCATCTAATAAATTTGGGGTTGAGTTAACAACAACTTTATTTGCCATAGCTTAATTCTCCTTAAAATTCATTTTCATTAAGAACTTTATAAATAGGTTCTATTTTCTTACATTTATTTGTTACATCATCAAAAGTAAGAATTACTCCTCCGAAAAGTCCTTTGCCTTCTTCTTTTACGTTAAAAACTGTATTAATACCAGTCCATGTTCTTTTTACTACATCTTCAATTTTAACACCTAAAATACTTTCATAAGGTCCGCACATACCGACATCGGAAATAAATGCAGTACCCTTAGGTAAAATTTGTGCATCTCTAGTTTGAATATGAGTATGAGTTCCTAATACCGCGGATACTTTTCCATCAAATGCATGCGCAATTGCGTATTTTTCACCAGTTGCTTCTGCATGGAAATCAACAATATGAATATCAGCTTTATCGTTATTTATAACATCTTCTAATGCATCAAATGGATTAGAAAGATTCATATTCATATATACAGTACCAAGTAAATTAGTAACTCTTATTTTAGTACCATTACAAGAAAATACATTAGTTCCAATTCCAGGAACAGATTTATGAACATTTAATGGTCTAATTAAGCATTCATAGGAATCAAGAAAATTGAATACATCTTTTTTTGCAGCGTAATGGTTACCTAAAGTAACTACATCGACACCCATATCTAATAAATCATTTAAATGATCTTCCGAGATACCTTTGCCATGAGTAATGTTTTCTCCATTAGCGATAATAAAATCAATATCGTAAGAATTAGTTAATTTATCAATCATTTTACTGACAACTTCTCTACCTACTTTACCAACAATATCTCCAATAAAAAGTATATTCATATTTTCTTCACCTCCTTCAAATTTTAAAATAAATTATTTTGCAATTTCTGTTGCGCGAACTTCTCTAACAACATTAACTTTGATTTGACCTGGATAAGTCATTTCATTTTCAATCTTTTCTTTAATATCTTTTGCAAGTTTAAATGCTTGTAAATCATCAACTTTTTCTGGAACTACCATAACGCGTACTTCTCTACCAGATTGCATTGCGAATGCTGAATTAACACCATTGAATGATTTACAAACTTCTTCAAGTTTTTCAATTCTTTCAACATAGTTTTCTAATGTTTCGCTTCTAGCACCTGGGCGAGCTGCAGAAAGAGTATCTGCCGCGGAGATTAAATGTGAAATAATGCAATTTGCTTCAACATCACCATGGTGAGATTCAATTGCGTTAATAACTACATCGCCTTCGCCATATTTCTTCGCAAGTTTTGCGCCTAATTCAACGTGGCTACCTTCCATTTCAAAGTCAACTGCTTTACCAATATCATGGAGTAAACCTGCACGTTTTGCGAGATTTGAATCTAAGCCAAGTTCACTTGCCATAATACCTGCAAGATAAGCAACTTGAATAGAATGATCTAAAACGTTTTGACCATATGATGTACGATATTTTAATCTACCTACTAAGTCTAATAATTCTCTTGAAATACGTTGTAATCCAAGTTTGAATGCTGCGTTAATACCAGCTTCGTGAACTGATTTTTGAACTTCTTGTTTTGCTTTATCAACAACTTCTTCAATTCTACCTGGTTGAATACGACCATCTTTGATTAATAAATCTAATGCGAGTCTTGCTGTTTCTCTTCTAATTGGATCAAAGCAAGAAACTGTAATTACTTCTGGAGTATCATCAATAATAATATCAACACCAGTTAATTGTTCGATAGTACGGATATTACGTCCTTCTCTACCAATAATTCTACCCTTCATTTCATCACTTGGTAATGAAACAGTAGAAATAGTCTTTTCAGAAACAACTTCTTGAGAATATTTATCAATAGCTAAACCAATAATATTTTTTGCAATATCTTCTGATTTTTCTTTTGCTTCTTCTTCTGCATCTTTTACATATGCAATCATTTCAAGTTTTGTTCTATCTTCAACACGTTTGAAAAGTTCTTCTTTTGCTTCTTCCGCGGACATGTTTGCAACTTTTTCAATTTCATGTTCAATAGAAGCCATCTTTTCATCTACTTTTGCTTTTTGTTCTTCTAATTCTGCAGATTTTTTATTGAAAGCATCAACTTTATCATCGAATTGTTTTTCTCTTTCGATTAATGTTGCATCACGTCTATCAATGTTTTGTTCACGTTGATTAACTTTGTTTTCTTTATCTGCGACTTCAGCTTTTCTTTCTTTTAAATCTTGTTCTTGTTCAATTTTATATTCTTGAACTTGTTTTTTACCTTCAGCGATTGCATTTTCTTTAATTGAATCAGCTTTGTTTTTAGCTTCTTCAACAATGTTAGATGCTTTATCTTTTGCTTCTTCAACTAACTTAGAAGCATTTTCTCTAGAATCTTCAATTAATTTTTTAGATTCAATGTTTGCATCTTCAACAATCTTTTTTGCTTTAGAAGCAGAATTCTTTTCATCGTTTGTAGTTTTTAATTTCAAAATTAAGAAAGTAATACCACTCGCTAAAACTGCTGCTAGCACTACTAAAATAACGGCAAGCCACCATTCCATATATTATATATCTCCTTTATATCTAAAGACCTTTATTTTATCAATCTCGCTGGTCTTGAGTAAGCGAGAAAATTAAATTAAATTTATCTATTTATTAATTTTAAATAAAAGATATTAATTAAATATAATTAATTGTGCTAATTCAAATCACCAGCACTTTTGTAATTATATCATTTTTTTTACATATATAAAATACTTTATTTTAACTAAATCCAATTAAAAAGCTCTTAACTAACTTCAATTTTAGTTAAAAGCTTAAATTACTAGATTTTGTTTGCTTGTGCTTCGTTTACTTTTGCAAGTAATGTTTCATAAACATCTGGATGATCTTTTAAGAAATCTTTTGCAGCATCTTTACCTTGGCCAACTCTTTCTCCTAAAATTTCATACCAAGATCCCATCTTTTTAGCGAATCCATATTCTAACGCTAAATCAAGGATTTCAGAATTTTTAGAGAAGCCTTCACCAAAGATTAAATCAACTTTACATCCTTTGTATGGTGGAGCGACTTTGTTTTTAACAACTTTGACATTGACTTGGTTACCAATAATAGAATCGCCAACTTTAATAGCTTCAGCTTTTCTAATATCAATTCTAATAGTTGCATAGAACTTTAATGCTCTACCACCAGTTGTAACTTCTGGGTTGCCATAGATAACACCAACTTTTTCTCTTAATTGGTTAATAAAGATAACTGTACAATTAGATTTGTTTAATACACCTGCAAGTTTTCTCATTGCTTTAGACATTAATCGAGCGTGTAAACCAACATTTGAATCAGTCATTTCACCATCTAATTCCGCTTGTGGAACTAACGCTGCAACTGAGTCAACAACAATAATATCAATTGCTTCACTGCGAGCGAGCATTTCAACAATTTCTAATGCTTGTTCACCATGATCTGGTTGAGAAAGAATTAAATCATCAGTATTAACACCTAACTTTTGAGCGTACTTAGGATCAATCGCATGTTCAGCATCAACGAAAGCTGCTCTTCCACCTGCTTTTTGACATTCTGCAATCGCGGATAACGCTAAAGTGGTTTTACCAGAAGATTCAGGACCATAGATTTCTATGATTCTTCCTTTTGGATAACCTCCAACACCAAGGGCATTATCAATTAATAATGAACCTGAATGGATAACGTCGTAAGAAACATCTGGGCGATCGCCAAGTTTCATAACCGATCCTTTGCCGAAAAGTTTTTCAATGTCTTTTAATGTAGCTTCTAACTTTTCATCTTTTGATTTATCTAGATTTTTTTCACTAGCCATAAATTTTACCTCCTATAAATATATTTAGTAAATTTTTACAAATAATCCTAAAAAATTTTTTCAAAAATTAATTTGCACCCTTCTATGATGCATTTATTTCTAATTTCTTGTCTATTTCCTTGTAGATGAAGTTCTTTAACAAATTCTTTATCTTTTATCTTTAATCCTATATAAACTAAACCAACTGGTTTATTTTCCATAACATCAGGTCCAGCATTTCCAGTGAATGATATGCAAATATCACTTGTTAATAATTCTTGTCCATGACGTGCCATTTCTAATGCGCATTGGCTAGAAACTACACCGTATTGTTTAATAATATCTTTATCGACATGAACAACATCTTCTTTAATGCTAGTCCAATAAGTAACTACTCCACCTTTGAAGATTTTACTTACTCCTGGAATATTTGTAATTGAACTTGCAAATAATCCACCTGTTAAAGATTCAACGCAAGATAAAGTTAAATTCTTTTGTTTTAATAATTCTACAAGTTCTTCCATATTAATCATTGTCCTTAAAGACATTTAAATTTTTAGTAAAATATAATACGCCTGAGATTAATGAGAATGCCATTGCGATATAACAAATAATCGCAGTCATTGAAATAGCCCAGCTTGAATCAAAATAACTAAATGGCCATCCGCATAATAAGACAAAGCTTAAGGCAACCATTTGAGATACAGTTTTAGTTTTTCCCCACATATTCGCTGCGAGAACTAATCCCTTAGATGAAGCAATTAATCTTAAAGCATCAACTAATAAATCTCGTCCGATCATTATAACCGCGACAGTCGCAGGAACTAAAGAAGGATTTTTAATCGCACAGATAATAAATAAAGTATCAACTAATAATTTATCCGCGATTGGATCCATAAATTTGCCATAAGTAGTAACTAAATTGTACTTTCTTGCTATATGTCCATCTAAATAATCTGAAAATGAAGCAACTATAAATAAAATAAAACAAATAAAATATATTAATGAGCAATTTCCAAATAAGATAGGAATATTAACTCCTACATTTGCCCATGGAAAGAGCAATAAGAAATCGATGATGACAACACATACCATTCTAAAAGTTGTAATCTTGTTTGGTAAATTCATATTTGCCTCCTTAAATATTGAGTTTTTGACCCTGTAAGCCATGTTCTGTCGAGGATAACTATTTATCTATGTATTGCTACATGCCAGAACTTATTCGGTTCTAAGTTCCAACCTCCCTTACCAAATTTAGGTTTCTCGCTTGAGGGGTTTACCGCGTTCCACTTTATACTTTCATATAAACTACGTCACTGTGGCACTTTATAGGAAGCCACCATGTCTTTCGATTTAGGTTTATTCCTGCCGTTAGATGCTCCCATCTACCTAAAGTTATTTTTTCCTTTAGCACAAACACTACTTTCATCACAGAAAGTGCGAGCATGGACTTTCCTCTAGTAATTTCTTACCAGCAATTATCCAGGTCAAAAGTTTAATTTATTTAATTGTTGAAGGATCAACACCGAGTTTAAACAATGCTTGTTCTAACGCTGATATACGTTTTAGTAAATCAATATTAGATAAACTCGCGGATTCATTATCTTTAATGTTTCCAAGTTTTTCATTTAAAACAGCATTTTGTAATTCAGCTTGATCTAATCTTGTTTTATACAATTTAGAAGTTTTTACTAATTCTTCATAATCTTTTTCTAGTTTTGAAACATATTGATCAATTGAAACATAATCATCAACGATTTCATCTAAGAAAGAGTCAACTTCTAAAGCATCATACCCATGCTTTTGAGCTTTGAATTCTTTATCAACAATTTTATTTGGTGTAAATTTAGATTGATATTTCATAAAAACTCCCTTCTAAAACAAAATAATTATATAATAATTATTCTATTTTTTAAATATATAATTTAATATTGTCCAATGCTTTTTAAATAACGTTCTAAAATAATCATAGAAGCCGCAGAATCAATTACCGCTTTTTGCTTTTTAGAATTTTTATTATTTAAATGAAGCATTTCACTAGCTTCTACTGTCGAATTTCTTTCATCTACTTTAGTTATATCCGCGCGAGGAAATAATGGTTGTAGTTTAGTAATAAATTCTTCGACAATAGGTGTCATTTCACAAGGATCACCACTTGGATATGAAGGTAAGCCTATAACAATATGTTCAACTATTTCATATTCAGTTGCTTTTTTAAGCATTTGTAAACATTCATCATAATCTCCCATATGGAATTTTAAATTTGGTAATGGTGTTACTAGCATTCCAGATCTTGATATTGAAAGGCCTAAAGAACCTTTTCCTAAATCTAAAGCTAAAATATTTTTAATCATTAAATCACGTCCTTTGCTTTAATAGTATAGTAAATTTAAATTATTTTTTCACTTAGAAATATTTTAATATCGAAAATTATATAATTTATAATATAATTATATAGTATGAAAAGGAGAAAGTTATGTTTAGTTCATTCCCAGGTTGGGCATTAATTATCATGTATGTCGTATTCGCAGTAGCTTTATGTTTCTTAAGTAAAAAGCTCGCAGATTACGTAGATGCATTAGATAAGAAAACCAATATTTCTGGTGCTTTTATTGGAGGCGTATTACTTGCCGCGGTTACCTCTTTACCAGAATTATTCACTTCTATTTCGGCAACAATTCTATTACCGGATTCAGCTTCATTAGTAGTCGGTAACATCTTAGGTTCAAATTTATTCAATATCGCAATCCTAGGTTTATGCTTTATTTTGTTCTTTAAGAAATTTATTGATGGCACATTTGAATTTAAATCTCACTTCACAGTTATCATTGGTACTTGCTTTATTTACGCGATTGTATCTTATGGATTACTTGCAAGTGAAAAATTACAACCAATTCTTGGTCCTATCAATTTCCTCGCTTTATTAATCTTAATTGTTTATGGAATTACTATTTTCCTTCAACCAAAAGAAGCAGAAGGCGAAAAAGAAGAAGACACATATAATTTAACAATCAAACAAGTTATTATCAGATTTATTATATGCGCAGTTGTATTAGTTGGTGTATCAATCTTAATTACTTATAATACTGATGCAATCGCAGATAAATTCGGTATTGATCAAACTACCGCAGGAGCTATCTTCCTCGCTGTTGCTACTTCATTACCTGAATTAGTATCTTCACTTGCATTATGTAAGAAAGGTAACTGGAACGCTGCAGTTGGTGATATTGTCGGTTCATGTTTATTCAATTTCTGTATTATTGCTCTCGCGGAATTCATGAGTTTCAGAGTCAGTATTCTTCCAGGATTTAGTTCTATTGAAGCATTAGATTTCCAAGCATTCAAGATGATTTATTTAACATTAATTGTTTTATTTATCTTATCATTATGCTTATATTTAAAATCAAGATTACCTCAAGAAAAACAAAATACAATTGGATTCAAAATCTATTTAATCGCAACAGGCGTATTATTAATCGCAGGTTACGCAGTATTCTTAATTATCTAAGGCATATTAAAAGCTTCGGTTTCCCGAAGCTTTTTGCTTGCTTATTTTTCGTCAATAGGCATTATTTTATCTTTATTAGCCATAACATTAAATAATCTTAATAAGAATCCCATTAATGATATTGCCAAAGCAATACCAATAGATGAAATAATAGTTACATATACAGGATTTACTTTAATATTTAAGAAAGGATAAGCAACATATCCTACATCAAATAGAATTAAGACAATCATTGTTATTCCATAAATTAAAGTCATTATTAAACTAGGAATCATCGCTTTAAATTTATTAATATCTTCATATTGTTCAAAGAAAATATAAGACACAATACCTAGAGGTGGACAAATTAAATGTAAGAAGAAATTATATTTACCCGCCATGGCAGCCCATCCTGCTGGAATCCATAAATAACAAACTACCATTAAGAAAGTTAAAGTAGTACAACCAACACCTGCAAGTTTAATATAATTAGCTTTTTTAGGTAATATAGTTTGATTGTTCTTCATTGCTTTTATAATAAAATAAATACTAAATGAAGAAACAATTAATAAAACAACATTGGAATCAAACGTATAGAAATTAAATGGACTTGGTCTATTTTCCACTACTGAAGCAATTCCCATCCATAATAAAGCGCCTATTTCTAAAACAACTATAATGATATTAAGAATTAAAGCAATCTTTAATTTCTTTTTTGCATCCATTATTTAAATAGTCCTCCAAAGCCATTTCCACCCATTGGAGGCATTCCACCTTTACCATATTTGGAATTGACTTCTTTCATCATTTTCTTCATCTTATCAAATTGATCAAGAACTCTATTAATATCATAGCTAGTCATACCGCATCCTTTTGCGATTCTTTGCTTTCTAGAATTTTTAATAATATCAGGATTTTTTCTTTCTTCAGGAGTCATTGAATAAATGATAGCTTTGGTCTTTTTAAGTTGTTTTTCCGCTTTTTCTTGGTCTTCTTCTGATATTTTAGGCATACCAGGGATTAACTTTAAAAGTCCTCCCATTGAGCCTAATTTATTGAATTGTTCAAGGTTTTGAAGCATATCGTTTAAATCATATTTACCAGACATCATTCTGTTAACTGATTTCTTTGCTTGTTTTTCATCGACTTGTTCTTGGACTTTTTCAACTAATGAAACAACATCGCCCATACCAAGGATTCGATCCGCCATTCTATCAGGATGGAAGATTTCTAAGTCATCAAGTTTTTCACCAACGCCGGCATATTTAATTGGAATACCTGTTAAATGTTTAATTGATAAAGCAGAACCACCACGAGCGTCACCATCAAGTTTTGACATGATCATACCGGTTAAATGTAATTTTTCATTGAATGCTTTCGCAACATTAACTGCATCTTGACCTGACATTGCATCGACTAATAATAAGATTTCATCAGGTTTAACATTAGATTCGATATCTTGAAGTTCTTGCATTAATTTTTCATCAATTTGTAATCGACCAGCAGTATCAATGATAACTACATCATAGTTTTCATCTTTTGCTTTTTGTTTAGCTTGAAGTGCGATATCAACTGGAGATACTTTATCGCCTAAATTTAATACATCTACTTCAATTTGACGACCAATTGTACATAATTGATCAATCGCCGCAGGACGATAAATATCACCCGCGACAAGTAATACTTTCTTATTTAATTTAGTTTTAAATAATTTTGCGAGTTTACCGGAAGTTGTAGTTTTACCAGTACCTTGTAAACCAACCATCATAATAACTGTTGGTTTATGTGATAAATTAACTTCACATTGGTCTGCGCCTAATAATTCTTCAAGTTCATCATGAACAATTTTAACTAGCATTTGTCCAGGGCTTACTTTATTTAATACTTCTTGGCCAATAGCTTTTTGTTTTACTTGGTTAACAAATTCTTTAACAACCTTAAAATTAACATCAGCTTCTAATAATGCAACACGGATTTCTTTAAGCATTTCTTCCATGTTTTGTTCAGTTAATTTTGATTGTCCTCTCATCTTCTTAAAGATGGATTGAAAACGATCAGATAATGATTCAAATGCCATGATTAATCACCTTTCCTTGAATTTCATTTATTAATTCAATTTCTTTTTCACTTTTACCTTTTTTTAATTCTTCAAAATAGGTATTTAATTCTTCTTCATTTTTTAATAGATGAAGACTAGATTCATAATTTTCTAATGCTTGTACGCCTTTTTTTAATGCGTCATAAACACCATTTCTTGAGATATTCTTGCTTTCTGATATTTCGCTTAAAGATAAATTTAAACAATAATATAATTCCACAATATGTCTTTGATTTTCAGTTAATAAATTGCCATATAGATCAAATAGTTTATTAACATATATATTCTTTTGCAAATTTTCCATAATACTAGAACCAAAAATAAAATACTAATGTAATTAAGAATAATACCAAGAAATAGACTAAAACTGTTTGATGGAATCTTGCATCTTTATAAGCTTCTTTCTTATTGCCAGGATAATTCAATATCGCATAGACAAATGAAAGAACTAAATCAATTATTAATTCGATAAGTAAATAAGGTACACCAAATCTACCTAAGAAATATTTCAAGAAGAATTGAAGACCGATAACGAGGATTAAAATTAAAATCATCGTTAACATACTATTCTTCCTCCATAGACATACATAATCCATAAAGATATTGATCTAGATCAAATTCTTGTAAATCATCCATCTTTTCACCTAAACCAATAAATCTAACTGGAATTCCAAGTTCATCTCTGATGGCAAGAATAATGCCACCTTTACTTGTTCCATCCATCTTAGTTATAACAATACCTGTAACATCAGTGCATTCTTTAAATGCTTTTGCTTGAATAACACCGTTTTGTCCAGTAGTTGCATCAATAATTAAGAAAGTTTCATGTGGTGCATCAGGAATTTCTTTGCCAAGAATTCTTTTAATCTTTGCAAGTTCATTCATTAAATTAGTTTTGTTTTGAAGTCTTCCTGCAGTATCACAAATTACTAAATCAACATTATCTTCTTTTGCTTTTTTAATTCCATCATAAGCTACCGAAGCAGGATCTTGATTTTCTTTACCTACAACAATTTCACATCCAAGTCTATTTGCCCAAACAGCTAATTGTTCAGAAGCACCTGCACGGAAAGTATCTCCCGCGATTAATAAAATTTTCTTACCTTGGTCAATATATCTTTTTGCGAGTTTTGCAATAGTAGTTGTTTTACCAACACCATTTACTCCAACAACTAATAAAACAGTAGGTCCATCTTTTTGAAATTGTATTTCATTAACAATATCGCCACCTTGATTTGCGTAGCTAACAAACATCTTATCAACCAATACTTCATTGATTTGTTTTGGATCATAAATGTTTTGTGCACATGTTTCATTTTGAGTAGCTTCAACAATTTCTAAAGCGAGGTTAACCCCGACATCCGCTTCGATAAGGACTTGTTCGAGTTCTTCAAAATATTCATCAGTTGCTTTCGCATATTTCTTTGTTAAAGCATTTAATTTGCTTGAGAAATTCTTTCTTGATTTATCTAAACCTGCGACATATTTTTCACTCTTTTGAGTATCTTTTTTCGCAAGTTTTTCTTTTAAAAATTTAATTAATCCCATTGTCTACCTCACCATCTTAGATAAAGCATCTTTTGCCGCTTCTTGCTCTGCTTTTTTCTTACTTGTACCTTTACCAACACCAAAGACTGTATCATCCCAATATACTTCGCATACAAATTCCGTATTTGGAGGATTACCAGTTTCTGATATACAACGATATTGAACACTATTTCTTGAATCCGCTTGAACGTATTCTTGAAGTTGTGATTTATAATCTTTTAAAACTGATAATGATACATTTTGAATATCTTCTAAAAATATCTTTTGAATTAATTTATAAACAAAATCAAATCCTTTATCTAAATATACTGCACCAATGAATGATTCAAAGACATCTTCTAAAATTTTATCATTAGTTCCTCCATTAATCTTTTGGCCATGTCCTAATAATAAAATATTATTGAAGTTATACTTTTTTGCGTATCTAGTTAATGCTTCACCATTAACGAAATAAATACGTAATTTAGATAATTGACCTTGATCAAGGTCTGGATATTGCTTATAAACAAAATCAGCGATAATTAAATCAAGTACACCATCACCAATGAATTCTAAACGTTCATAACAAGGTTTATTTGTTTTCTTTTCGTTTACATATGATGAATGAGTGAATGCTTGTTCATATAAAGCGATATTGTTAGTTTCAATATTAAACAATTCTAATAGTTTTCTAAGTTCTGTCACTATTTATTCACCTCTTCTTTAATTGTATCAACAATATGTGATTGAGCCATTTTATATGCGACATCTAATGCGCATTTAAAAGAAAATGCTGTCGCACTACCATGAGCTTTAACAACTACTCCATTAACGCCAAGTAGCATTGCTCCTCCATAGGTTTCATAATCCATAGTTTTCTTCATTTCTTTAAAACCTTTTTTAGAGAATAAATAACCTATCTTTGTTAATAAGTTAGTATAGAATGCTTTTTTAATCATTCCTGACATCATCTTTGCCATACCTTCAGATGATTTTAAGAAAATGTTTCCTGCAAAACCTCCCGTAACAATAACATCGCAATGTCCATCAAGTGCATCACGAGCTTCAACGTTACCTTGGAAATTAACATTACTAACTTCTTTTAATTTTTGATGTGCTTCTTTAATTTCAGGTGTACCTTTTTCTTCTTCAACACCATTGCTTAATAGATATACTTTAGGATTTTCTACTTTAAAAATGTTCTTTGAATATATAGATCCCATCTTCGCAAATTGAACTAATTGATCGGCATTAGTTTCATTTGAAGCACCAATATCTAAGATTATTGTAGGATTACCAGTTTTAGTTGGGAAAGGAGAAATTAACGCCGCACGTTGAATGCCTTCAATCAACTTTAACTTAATAGTTGCGACAGATAAAAATCCACCAGTAGATCCCGCGGAAACTACTCCATCACAATTATTTTCTTTCATATAGTTAACAGCTTTATATAATGAAGATTCTCTTGCTCTTGCAGCTTGTAAAGGTCCAACATCCATAGGTAAAACATCTCTTGCGTCAATAACTTCGACATTAGATAAAGAAGCTAATTTATCTAATTCTTCTTTTTTTCCGCAGGCAATGATTTTACAATCGTCATGTTCTTTTAAGAAATTTATAATACCTTCTTGTAATACTTTTGGTCCGTTATCAGAACCCATACAGTCAACCGCTAATGTAATCATAATAAAAACTATCTAGAAACTAGAATCTCCTTAGGCCAAATTATAGCATATTAAACGTTTATTAAATATTAAAAAAATTATATTTTAATTATTAATAATTAAATTTCTTCTATTAAGGTCATTAATTCACTCTTTTTAATCATTTTCTCTTTGATTTTAGATATATAGTTAGAATTTTCTAAATCGTTAGAGTTATCAAGAATATAATTTGTTTCATTTCTTGCTACTTCAAACATTTTAAAATCAGAAACTATATTTAAAGAATTGAAAGAAGGGAATCCACTTTGTTCCACACCTAAATAATCTCCAGGTCCTCTTAATTCCATATCTTTTTCAGCGATTTTAAATCCATCAGATGTTGTTTCTAAGAATTTTAATCTTTCAATTTTTGAAAGTTCTTCATTTTCATCATAAACCAAGATACAAAAAGCATCTTCACCATTTCTTCCTACTCTTCCGCGAAGTTGATGTAAAGAAGCAAGACCAAAATTACTCGCAGAATAAACAATCATCCCAAGAGCTTCTTTTATATCTATACCAAGTTCAACAATTGATGTCGCAACTAAGATTAAAAAGTCTTTATTTCTGAATCTTTCAATTAATAATGATTTGCTATTTTCATCGAGTTTTCCGTGCAATAATTCAATATTATCGCCATATTCATTTTTAAATTCATCGTATATTTCTTTTGCAGAATGAGATAAAGTTACTCCTTCTTCAATCTTAGGACATACAATAAAAACTTGTTGATTTTTGCTGATTGCATAATTGATTAAAGAGGTAATTTTAGATGATTTATCATCGACAACTAACGTTTTAACTCTTCTTTCTTTAAATGGATAAGAATGCAATGTAGATACATCTAAATCACCATAAATAGTCATTGATAAAGTACGAGGAATTGGTGTTGCACTCATTAATAAAATATCAACATTTTCCCCTTTAGATGCAAGTAGATTTCTTTGATTAACACCAAAACGATGTTGTTCATCAATAATCGCTAAACCCAGGTCTAAATAATTAACGCTTTTAGAAAATACCGCATGAGTTCCAACAACTATAATATTAGTTTTATTCATTAAATCGTCTTTAATTCTCTTTTTTTCTTTAGAGCTTAAAGATCCAACAAGTAATTCTACTTGGATATTTTCATCTTTTAATAATGATTTAAAATATTCAAAATGTTGTCTAGCAAGTGAATCCGTTGGCGCTAACATTACCCCTTGTTTATTTCTTAAATAATTAGAATATAAAGCTAGCAATGAAACCAAAGTTTTACCACTTCCTACATCACCTTGTAATAATCGATACATCAAAGCTTCTGAATTTAAATCCTTGTAAATATCATTAACCGCGTCTTTTTGATCTTTAGTTAATTCATAAGGTAAGGTAGAAACAAACTTTTTAATCTTACTTACATCAATCTTTTTTGATTCTACTTTAACTATTTTTTTATTTTCATCTCTAATTAATTTATTAGTTAAAGAAAAGTCTAAACATTCAATAAATTTTAATGTTCTTAAACCTATATTAATATCTTCATAACATGTTGGAAAATGAACTTTATTTAATGCATCAACATAGCTTAATAATTTATATTTTTTAATTAGATAACTAGGCATTATATTATTGAAATAAGCACCTTGTTTATCAAGTGTTCTTTTAATTAATTTATGAAAGTTATCTTGGCTTATTTTTGAGTTTAGATGATAAACAGGCTTAAGTCTTTCTTCTTGGCTTATTTTGCCCTTTTTTATCTTAATTAAAGCCATATAATTACCTTTTTTAGAATAAGTTGCGACTATAGTAAAAGGTTCATCTTGTGATAATATTCTCATTAAATAATCTTGATTGAAAGCTTTAATTGTATATATAACTCCTTCATTACTAGCAAAAGAAAAACTACATATTTTAATAGATTTCGCTCTTACATAGATAGGTCTAGAAATAATAGTTCCATATAAAACATATCTTTGTTTATCAACTAAAGGGAATTCTTTTGTATACTCAAAAGACTCATATCGATAAGGAAGATGATTTAATAAATCTTCCGAATCATATATGTGTAAATTATTAAGTTCTTCTTCTAATGTAGTCTTTAATAATTTCATAGTCTCACCTTAGATTTATTTTACAATATTCAATAATAAAAAGATAGCCTAACAAATTTAGACTATCTTTCTTTTTTCTTATGAATATGAAATATATTGGTTTTATCTTTATGTGGAATTACTTTCCATGTAAGTTTTCTTGAAAATAAAGCTACAATATCAATTAAGAATTGTATTGTCATAAAGATAGGATAAGTTAAACAAATGCCTACTTTCTTAATAAAAGAAACACCTTGTATTTTCTTTCTATCAACAATAAATAATACTACTGTTAATAAGAAGAAGCCTAAGTATCCAATTATTAATGAACGTGCCATTCCAATTAAATAGCCTCCGTGGAAGACTAAATCATAGAATGAATTAACTTCTCCAATGAATATGCTATAAAAACTATATTCAGTAAATATAGGTGCAAGCATTAAAAGTAAACATTGAATAAAGCCAATAATAAATAAAACTAAACAGAATGGTAAAATATAAATAGTAATATCATATATTGAAAATCTAGTTTTAGTTTTTCTTGAGAATAATGATTTAAATAAATCTTTAATTCTTAAATAGAATACAAGTAAGTGACCTCTAGCCCATCTTACTCTTTGTCTAAACATAATATGAACATTTGTTGGTTGTTCATCATAGAATACTGCATCATCAGTATATCTAATTTTATATCCAGCGATATCTTGATCAACTGTAAATTCCCAGTCTTCTGTTAATGTTAAATAATTCCAACCTTTTTTAACGCAGACACTTGGGATAACAAATCCAGTACCTTGAACTCTCGCAGAACATCCTAATAATGATCTACCTCTAGATTCAATCGCATTACCTTGAACAAAGTACATGCCATAACATCCAGACATTAAATTATAGCCAAAGTTTTTGGAATTACGATATGAAGTAACAATTGATTTCTTATCAAAATAATTAAATGCATCATTTAGTTTTTCAATATAGTCATCTTTAATTAAATTATCAGCGTCCAACATAATAAAGCCATCATAATTTGCAATGCCATAATCTTTTTCAATGCCTTCAAATAATGATTTTAATGCGCATCCTTTTGTTCCACTTTTTGGATCATTAACTTCATAAACTATCGCTCCTAAAGAAGAAGCAACTTCCGAGGTTTTATCATCACAGTTATGAGCGACAACAAAGATATCGATTTTATCCATTGGATAATTATTATTTTTAATGCTTTGAATTAAATTGCCAATAACATTTTCTTCATTTCTCGCAGATATTACAATACCATATTTACATAGATTATCGCTATGAGGATATTTAGTTTTCTTAAATATACCAACAACACCAAATACGACAAAATGAGCCATTAATACAGCGTAAATAATAAATATAATTTGGCTTACTAAATTAACTATTTGTACGTAATCCATGATTCTTTTTTCCTTCTAAAATTAAATCGCGTTGATTAAAATATTTACAGATTTCTTCATAAATTAAATCCGCGGTATATTCCGCGCCAAAGTTATCATGATAATCTCTTGCATTCTTTGCAAGTTCATCAAGTAAACTTGGGTTATTTACGTACTTTTCAATCATTTCAATAATTTTATCGACTTCAAATTCTTTTAAAGCACATTTGACATTATTTATATAATAATTACCAATATCTCTTTCAATTAATGTTGCAAAGTTAGTGATAATTGATGGTACACCAAAGAAAGTAGGTTCTGCGATACAATTACCGCTCTTACCTAAGAATAAATCACTCGCTGCAATGTAAGGTAATACATTTGGAGTAAGTGGCATTGGAATTAATTTTACTTCTTTAGTAGTCTCTAATGCACATAATTTTTTATATAATTCTTCATTCTTTCCACAGAAAGGAATGATAGTAATTTTAATATGTTTTTTTGCTAATTCTTCACAGATTTTTTCTGTTTTACCAATACCATATCCACCTTCCATTAAAGTAATAGTGAAATTATCTAATGGTAAATTTAAATTCTTTCTATTTTCAATTTTATCTAGAGGTACATTAAAAGCTTCATTCCTAATTAAGAAAGGAACTCTTTTTAAATTATCCTCATTATATTTTCTCATCTTAATAGCTTTTTCGTACCCAACACTAGAAGCGACTAATGTTAAATTTGCTTTATATCTAAATAAACTATTCATTATTACATCAGGACAATAACTAATAGTAAAGATATCTTTACCCTTTACATGTTCTGCATAATAATTGGTTGCCCAGTGCGTAGAAAAAACAACATCAGGATTGAGTTGTTTCATATATTCAATTCCTGATTGACATGCTCCTGGAACAAGTCTCATAGTTGTATAAGACGATAATGTAGTACCCCAGAATTCACTATTAATGGTTGCAAAGTATCCTAATAATCTATGCTTATTATAATTAACTACTTGGTTAACTAAAAATTGTCCATATTGTTTTAAAAATGGATCTCCTGAATCTTTATAGAAATTACAAGTTATAACTTCACATTTAGATCCATATTTTTGTTCAAATATTTCTTTGATAGACATTAGGGGCATAATATGACCTAGACCTGCTTCCACGTATGGAAATAATACTCTAATCTTTTTCATTTCTACTCCTCGGCTTTATGCCGTATACTAATTATATAACAATAAAAGAAGATTTACAAAAAAAATAACTTATATAAGCTTGATATTAACTACAAATTAACAAAAAATCGCTCGTTTTGAGCGATTTTTAAACTTTTATCAATAATTTTATTCAACACCAACTATAAATGAATATACTGGTTGTTTTCCTTCTGTAATTTCAATTTCAATATCAGGATATTTATTTGAAATTAATTCAGTTAATGCATCAACTTCTGCGCTTGTTGCATCTTCACCAACAATTAAAGTGATAATTGAACTTGTTTCATCAAGCATAGAAGAAATCATCTTATAAGCTGCTTTTACCTTGTTAGGATAGCAACAAATGATTGTTTTTCCATTAATGCCGATATATTGATCTTTCTTAATATCAACACCATCAATATTAGTATCCTTAATTGCGAAAGTTACTTGTCCAGATTTAACATTTGCGATTGCTTCAGTCATTTCATTAACATTTTCTTCTAATGAAGCTTCTGGGTTAAACATCATGCAAGCAACAAAGCCTTGAGGAATTGTTTTAGCTTGGATAACTTTAACTTCAGCATCTTCATAAACATCCGCGGCTTGTTGAGCAGCAAGAACAATGTTTGAGTTATTTGGTAAAATGATAACTTTCTTTGCGTGTACTTTCTTAATAGCTGCGACGAAATCTTCTGTAGATGGGTTCATTGTTTGACCACCTGAAACTACTTCATCAACACCGTATTCTTTAAATTTATCTGCGATACCATCACCTGCACAGCAAGCAATTAAAGCATATTCTTTTAATGGTTCATCTTTAACTTCTTCAGAGAAATCGTTCATTTCTGTATGATCAAGAGATAAGTTTTCTACTTTAACTCTATTGAATTCACCAAATTGTTGACCATAAGTAAGAATTCCACCAGGAGCGACAGTATGTAAATGTACCTTAACAATTTGTCCTTCCTTTTTATAAATAATAGAATTACCATGTGATTCTAAGAAAGAATTGAACTTCTTTTCAACGAACATCTTTTTACCCACATCAGTTGGTTCTTCTGGAAGATTCATAACGAATTCAACACAATATCCATATTCATCTGTTGCTTCAACATTTGAAGATTCTTTTTCAGTTACTGAAGTAACTGCGTTCTTTTCAACAATGATACCTTTTAATGCTTTTTTGAAACCATGTAATACTTTACAAAGACCCATACCACCTGAGTCAACAACGCCAACTTCTTTTAATACTGGTAAAAGATCTGGAGTTCTTAATAATGATTCACGTGCTTCTTGATAGAAAATTTCAAAAGCTTTTTCAATATCCATCTTTGCATTTACTTTAGTTTCAAGTAATTTAGTTGAATCTTTAATAACAGTTAAAATTGTACCTTCAACTGGTTTCATAACTGCTTTGTAAGCAACTTCTCTACCATTTGATAAAGCTTTAGATAATTCAACTGCATTAATAGTTTCTTTTCCTTGTAAAGACATCGCAAATCCTCTAAAGATTTGGCTTAAAATAACACCAGAGTTTCCTCTAGCACCCATTAATAAACCTTTTGAGAATGCTTTAGCTATTTCATAAACGCCTTTATCAGTTTTATTTTCAACTTCTTTAGCGCCACTTTGCATTGTTAAATTCATATTTGTTCCCGTATCACCATCAGGTACAGGGAAAACGTTTAATGCGTCAACTTCAGGATAACAATTATATAAATAGTTTGCACCTGAAATAATCATTTGTTTGAGCATTATTCCATCTATAGTTTTCATATAATCTCCTTCTTAAATTAGATATCTTTTACGCCTTGAACGTAAACATTGACTACAACTGATTTCAAGTTAAAAGTCTTTGTAAGATCATATTTAACTTTCTTTTGAACTGTAGTAATTGTTTCAGTAATTCTAATACCAAAACAAACAACAATGTATATATCTACTTCAATTTGGCCTTTACTATTCTTACGAACATATACGCCCTTTGAATAATTTTCTTTTTTTAAAATTTCATTAATTTCTTCTTTTAAAGAATGTTTACTACTAATACCAACTACACCATAACATTCTGTTGCAGCTTCACAAGCGACTTGAGAAATAGCGTCAAGTGAAATATTAACAGTACCATATTGAGTTTTCTTATCAATATCCATAACAAGCCTCCTTAATAGGTATAAATATTCTATCATAACTTGTATACAATTTAAACTATAATTATAGTTTGTAAAAAATCTAATGTTACTTTTTTACTAAAAAAACTAATCATTTTCAAAAAAAAAGCCCGGCAGCTCGCTATTCTGTCCTTACGGATACCTTCGCCACTAC
>CAVFKD010000023.1:0-28600 GCA_963623095.1 bacterium
ATTTAGAACTCATCATTATTATTTATTGGGTATTTTATTAGTATTAATATTTAGAATATTTAATTCTTTCTTATTTAGATCAAGACTTATAAATCGTTTTATGAAGAAGAAAGAATATCGCCCATTAGAAGAAAAAGATGCAAGATTATTAATTAAATATCATGCGACTAATGAAAAAGTTAATCTTGCTGAAGCATTCGATTTAAGAAGTACAAGCTCATATAAGACGGCAGAAGAAAACTGGTATGAAGATAACCAAAATAGAATTAATGCTTCTCCTAGTGAAACAAAAAGATACGCGACTAGAACTATGGCTCAAACAAAAGTTGCGATTAAAAAAGAGCAAATTGAAAATCTATATAAACTTGGTTTAATCTCAAAAGAAGAATATCTTTCTCGAATTGATAATGTTGAAACTGATGTTAATGAAGAAAACAAGTAGGTGAATTATGAATATTGCAATTATATTAGCCGCGGGAAGTGGCTCAAGAATGAATAATATTGTTCCTAAACAATTTATAAATGTAAATAATAAACCTTTAATGATTTATCCTTTAGAAACTTTTTCTAAGTGTGATTTAATTGATCAAATTATAGTTGTTACTTCCAAAGATTATATTCTTAAAGTAAATGATTATATTAAAGAATTTAATATTAATAAAGTTAGTAAAGTTATTGAAGGTGGTTCTACTCGTCAAAAATCAGTCTTTAATGCTTTGACTTATTTAAAACAAAATAATGTTAATGGTGATGATAATATTCTTATTCATGATTCAGCAAGAGTATTAGTTTCTAATGAAATTATTATTAATAATATTAAAGCGTTAGAAAAATTTAATGCCGTTGATAGCGTTATTCCTATGACAGATTCTTGCATTAAATCATTAGATGGAATAAAAATTACTTCATTATTAAAAAGAAGTGAATTATATTTATCTCAAACACCTCAAAGCTTTAAATTTGATACTATTTATAAAGCACATGAAAATATTAAAAATTTAAAAGATTTTGAAATTACTGATGATTGTTCTTTAGTTTTAAAACTCAATGAAGAAGTATATTTAACTGAAGGCTCAAAACTCAATTTTAAAGTAACAACTAATGAAGATTTATTGTTATTAAAAGCGATATTAAACAAATAAAAGCGCCACGGCGCTTTTTTAATTACCAAGAAGTAAAATTATTTAAATCAAATCCATAAACTTGGACAACATCCATTTGATCTAGACATATTAAATCATGTGGTAAACAAATACCACCTCCATTATTATCAAAATCATAACCAAAATGGTGATATGCATACCAAATTAGATGTGAACATTGGGTGGTATTTATACTATCTTTAGTATTAAATAATCCAATAAATACATTATAGGGAATTCCTTGAAGAGAATTTATCGCATATTCTGCGACTTGATTTTTGATATCTTTATCAACTCTTGGAGAAAGAATAATAAAACTGGCTCTTTCTTGGAAATCAAAGGTTGTTCCAACTTCCGATAATTCGCCATAACCATAAGATTGTAATACGCCTCCATCAATGGAAGTTACAAGTCCGCAATGACCGAAAGTTTTACCACAGAATTGAGTGCCATTAGTGACAATTATATCACCAACTTCAACATCAACCATTTCCATTAATTTATCGATAGTTTGATAATAACAATAAGGACCAAGTAAGTTGGAAGTAACTTTTACTTCTTGTAAAAATGTTGATTGAACTTTGGTTATTTTGTCTATTCCATTTTCCTTTTTCAAAGTGCGTTTGACACCAAAAACTGTAATTCCTGTTTGTTTATAAATTAAATCATAATCTTCACTTGTTAAATTATCTTTTGTTAGAACATTATTTAAATCAACCTTTTTAACTTTATCATAATAATATGTATATGAAATATTGGCATTAGAAATAAAGCAAACGCATTGTAAAATAGCCGCGATTAAAAGCAAACTACCAATGATTGATAGAGTGATTTTTAATCCTTTTAATTTGCCTTTTTCCTTAGCCATAATCTACCTCGAATAATTATATTATAATCATTTTTAGCCAGAAAAAAACGCTTTTAGAAAACTAAAAGCGTAATTGTTTAATTATTATTTTTCTTCGCCTAAATAAGCTTTTCTCATGATTTCTTTCATGTCTTCAACCATAGGAACTCTAGCGTTACATGGTGAGCATTGATCTTCGAATGCTAAATAAGCCATTTCTTCAATCTTATTCATCCATTCTTTTTCATCAACACCTG
Source organism: bacterium (assembly GCA_963623095.1). Classification (GTDB taxonomy): domain Bacteria; phylum Bacillota_I; class Bacilli_A; order RFN20; family CAG-449; genus UBA3210. The sequence continues at coordinate 2,247 of CAVFKD010000023.1, forward strand.
CAGCTTTGAAACTTAATTCAAGACCACATTCTTCACCTAATTTCTTAACTGCATCTGCAAGAGAAGAAACGCCTTGTTCTGGTGTATCAGCTTTTAAGCCAATTAAACGAGCAATTCTTTGATAACGTTTGTCACAATTATAGACATTGTATTTTGGCCATACTGTTAATTTAGATGGAGTTTCACCATTATATCTAATTGTATATGGAAGTAAGATAGCATTTGCGTAACCATGAGGAACATGGAACATACCGCCGATCTTGTGAGCCATTGAGTGGTTCATACCTAAGAAAGCATTTGCGAATGCCATACCTGCGATTGCAGAAGCATTATGCATTTTTTCTCTTGCTTCTGGATCATTTTTACCATTCTTAACTGCACGTGGTAAATATTCAAATACTAATTCAATTGCTTGTAATGCTAAACCATCTGTATAATCAGAAGCTAAAGCAGAAGTGTAAGCTTCAATCGCATGAGTTAATACGTCCATACCAGTCATTGCTGTAACTCTTGCTGGAAGAGAAGTAGTGAATTCAGGATCGATAATTGCGATAGTTGGAGTTAATGAATAATCTGCAAGAGGATATTTCTTGTTATGTTTCTTATCAGAAATAACTGCGAATGGAGATACTTCTGAACCAGTACCGGAAGTAGTTGGAATACAAATTAATTTTGATTTTTGTCCTAATTCAGGATACTTAATCGCTCTTTTACGAATATCCATGAATTTTTGTTTTAAATCATCGAAGTTAACTTCTGGATGTTCATAGAATAACCACATACCTTTTGCAGCATCCATTGGTGAACCACCACCTAATGCGATAATTGTATCTGGTTTGAAAGCGTTCATTAATGAAACACCTTTTTTAACTGTTTCAATATCTGGATCTGGTTCAACATCACAGAATAATTGGATTTGAACTGGATTTCTTCTTGTATTTAATTGATCTGTAACACGATTGATATAACCTAAATCAACCATTGATCTATCTGTAACGATAAAGACTTTAGAAACGTCTCTCATATCGTGTAAATATTGAATTGAATTTCTTTCGAAATAAATCTTTCTTGGAACTTTGAACCATTGCATAGTATTTCTTCTCTTACCTACTTTCTTAACGTTGATTAAGTTAACCGCGGATACGTTACCTCCGATAGAGTTATGACCATAAGAACCACAACCTAATGTTAATGATGGTAAGAATGAGTTATAAACATTACCAATACCACCGAAAGTAGATGGTGAGTTCCAAATGATACGCATTGCTTTTACTTTATCACCATAGATTTCTGATAATTCCTTACTTGCGGTATGAATCGCTGCAGAGTGACCTAAACCATTAAAGTTAACCATAGCTTCTGCAAGTGCAACACCTTCTTCGAATGAACTTGATTTTAATACTGCAAGAACTGGAGAAAGTTTTTCTCTTGTTAATGGTTCTTCAACACCAACTTTCTTACATGGTACTGCAAGAATTACTGTATTATCAGGTACTTTAATACCTGCTTGTTCTGCAATCCATTTTGCGGATTGACCAACGATAGAAGCATTTAATCTTGCATTTTCAACGCCGTCAGAATAAGCTTCATAACCAAAAGTGAATTTTTCAAGTTTAGCTTTATCTTCTTTCTTTGTTACAAAATAAACACCGAATCTTTCAAACATCTTCTTTGATTCATCATAAATTTCTTTATCGATAATAACTGCTTGTTCAGAAGCACAAATCATACCATTATCGAATGATTTAGAAATGACAATATCATTGACTGCTTGTTCAATGTTACATGTTTTTTCCATATATGCAGGAACGTTACCTGCGCCAACACCCATTGCAGGTTTACCACATGAATAAGCTGCCTTAACCATTGCGTTACCACCTGTTGCAAGAATTGATGCGACACCTGGATGGTTCATTAATTCGCTTGTTGCTTCCATTGATGGATGATCAATCCATTGAATACAATTCTTTGGAGCGCCTGCTGCAACTGCAGCTTCATAAACAATTTTTGCTGCCATTGTTGAAGATTCCATTGAACTTGGGTGGAATGAGAAAATAATTGGGTTTCTTGTCTTTAAACAAATTAATGATTTAAAGATAACTGTAGAAGTAGGGTTTGTAACAGGAGTGATACCTGCAAGAACTCCTAAAGGTTCTGCAATTTCAGTAATACCAGTTACTGGATCATCTTTAATGACACCAACTGTTTTTAAATGTCTTAAATTATTAACGACATATTCACATGCGTATAAGTTTTTAGTAGCTTTATCTTCAAAGATACCACGTTTTGTTTCTTTGACAGCCGCGAGAGCTAAAGTACCATGATGGTCTAATGCTGCACATGAGCATTTTGCGACAATGTAGTCGACTTGTTCTTGAGTAAATGTTTCAAATTCTTTTAAAGCACCTTGTGCTTTTGTTACTAAATCATCAATCATTTCATGAACATTAATTTCTTTTTCTTCCATTTTTATAACTCCTTAATGTTGTTGATAATTTCTTATCGATAAAAATATATCAAAAGTAAATATGTTTGTATATAAATTATTTAACAATTTGTTATGAAAACGTTTTCATAAATAAAAAAAGAAAAAATAGTCTTATGACTATTTATCTTTACTTAATTCTTGATGCATTAAAATCTTAATACCTTGAGATACTGCGCTGCCAGGTTCTGGTAAAATTCTAATAGCCATGTTAAGTGCATTTTCTAAATATTCTCTTAATCCTGCAAGTAAAGCGCCTCCGCCTCCTACTAGTAATCCTGATTCAATTAAATCAGAAGCAACTTCTGGAGGAGTGAGTTCAAGACAATCTAATAATGTATCGACTAATACTTGGAAACAAGGTAATATACATGATTTAATTTCCGCAGTAGAAATAACTACTGAATGAGGTAAAGAAGAGACAATATCAATACCTGAAACTTCTAGCAATCTATTTTCTGGGAAGAATTCAACCGATCCAATCTTCATTTTGATATATTCAGCAGTCTTAGTACCAATTAATATATGATGGTTCTTTCTTAGATGTCTAATAATTGCATTATCTAAAACTTGACCTGAGAAAGAACATGATTTAGATATAATTGCTTCACCATTAGTTAAAATAGAAATATCAGAGATTCCTCCTCCTATATTTAATACTAATGTACCTTTATTCGCGGAACCATCTTTGTTACCTCCAATGGCAGTAAAGAATGAAGATGATTTCATAATGACATCATTGCATTTTAATTTTCTTCCAACGTTTCTTAAAGCACTTCTTTCAATTTGAGAGAATTCAGAAGGACAAGAGAAAATAATGGTAGAATTTTTTACATATCTTAGTAACTTTAAATCACTTAATATTGCAGTTAAATAACTTACTGTTGCAGGTCCATCAGCGATGACACCATTTTTCATTGGTTTAATAACTTCAATAGAAGAACTTTCTTTACCTAATAATTTAAAAGCAAGATAACCATAACTTTCTACTTTCTTATTATCTTTATTTAATGCAACTACTGTAGGCTCATTAAAAACAATTCCTTTTTTTGGAACGTAGATGATTGTATTTGATGTACCTAAATCAATACCAATAATCTTTTTCATGAGACCTCCTTATAAATATTTGAAAAAATCGCATATCTATTTATATTTTAATATTAAAATACACAAATAAAAAGGTGATTTTGTAAAAATATGTATTTAATTATCGCTTAAAGTGATACAATTAACGAGTAAAAAGGAGAAAACAAATGGCAAAGCAAATTTTTAGTTTAGACTTTGAAGGAAAAAAATTGAGCGTTGAAACTGGCGAAATTGCTAAGCAAGCAGATGGTGCTGTCTTAGTTCGCTTGAATGATACCGTGATTTTATCCACAGCTTGCGGTTCAAATGAACCAAAAGATACAGACTTCTTCCCATTAACAGTTACTTATGAGGAGAAGCAATACGCAGTAGGAAAGATTCCAGGATCTTTCTTAAGAAGAGAAGGTAGACCAGGAGAACATGCTACTTTAACTGCAAGATTAATTGATCGTCCAATTAGACCTATGTTCTCAGATGGATTCAGAAATGAAGTTCAAATTATTAATACAGTAATGTCTGTTGATCCAGATTCAACTCCAGAAATGGCAGCAATGTTTGGTTCTTCATTAGCGTTATGTATTTCAGATATTCCTTTCGATGGCCCTATCGCAGGAGTTTATGTTGGTAGAGTAGATGGCAAATTCATCATTAACCCAACAGTCGAAGAAAAAGCAAAATCAGATTTAAATTTAGCAGTCGCTGGTTCTGAAGATGCAATTAACATGATTGAAGCAGGTGCACAAGAACTTTCAGAAGATGAAATGGTTGATGCAATCATGTTTGGTCATGAAGCAATTAAGAAATTATGTAAATTCCAAAAGGAAATTGCAGTTCAAATTGGTAAACCAAAAAGAGCAGTTTCTTTATATGCAGTAGATGAATCTATCAACAAAACAGTTAGAGACATGGCTGAAGATAGATTAGTCAAAGCAGTTTCTATTGTTGATAAGCTTGAAAGATACGCAAAAATCGATGAAATCGATAACGAAGTAAGAGAATTCTACAAAGCAAAACAATACGCAGACGAAAAAGAAAAAGCTACAACTATTATGCAAGTTAATGATGTATTAGAACACATTGTTGCAGAAGAAGTTAGAAGATTAATTACAGTTGATAAAGTAAGACCTGATGGCAGAAAGATCGATGAAATTAGACCTCTTGATGCTCAAGTAGATTTACTTCCAAGAGTTCATGGTTCCGCAATGTTTACTCGTGGACAAACTCAAGTTATTTCAGTTTGTACATTAGGTGTTAAAACAGATGAACAAATCTTAGATTCATTATCAGGTGATGATACAAAACGTTGGATGCACCATTATAACTTCCCACCATTCTCAGTTGGTGAAATCGGAAGAACTGGTACTCCAGGTAGAAGAGAAATTGGTCACGGCGCTTTAGGTGAAAGAGCATTATCTTATGTCATTCCATCTGAAGAAGAATTCCCATATACAATTAGATGTGTTTCTGAAGTTGTTGAATCAAATGGTTCTTCTTCACAAGCATCAATTTGTGCTTCATGTATGGCATTAATGGCTGCAGGTGTCCCAATTAAAGCTCCAGTAAGTGGTATTGCAATGGGTTTAATTACATCTGGTCCATTAGATGGCAAACATCCATATACAATTTTAACTGATATTCAAGGTATGGAAGACCATTATGGTGATATGGACTTCAAGTGTGCAGGTACTTCAAAAGGTATTACAGCATTACAAATGGATATCAAGATTAAAGGTGTAACAAAAGAAATCTTCCAAGAAGCTTTAGCACAAGCTCATAAAGCAAGAGCGCAAATTCTTGAAGTTATGTTAAAAGCAATTCCTGCACCAAGAGAAGATGTCGGTAAATATGCTCCTAAATTTGGACAAATGGATATCGCAGTCGATAAGATTAAAGATGTCATTGGTTCACAAGGTAAAGTTATTAACGATATCATTGAAAAATGTGACAACGTTAAGATTGACATCGATGACTTCGGTCATGTAGTTGTTTACCACATGGATAGAGAACCAATCAACAAAGCATTAAAGATGATTGAAAATATTGTCAAAGAAGCTAAAGTTGGTGAAATTTATGAAGGTACAGTTGTAAGAGTTGAATCTTATGGTTGCTTTGTAAATTTATTCGGTGATTGCGATGGTTTATGCCATGTATCTAAACTTGATTGGGAAAGAGTAAATCATCCTCAAGATGTTGTCAAAGTAGGACAAAAATTAAAAGTTATTGTTACTGAAATTGACGAAAAAGGTAGAGTAAACGTTTCACATAAAGAATTCGTTGAAAGAAAACCAAAAGAAAAGAAAGTTGAAGAAACTCCAGCTACAACTGAAGAATCTAAATAAATAGATATTAAATCCCTGGAGTAAATCTAGGGATTTTTATTTAAAAAAGGAGGCTATATGAAATTTAAGCCTATTGTTAAAAGTCTCTTAGATACTGATTTTTATAAGTTCAATATGAATCAAGTTATTTTCCATAAGCATACAGATGCAACTGGAGAATATCATTTTAAGTGTCGTAATAATGACATTGTTTGGACTGATGAAATGGTTAATGAAATCAATGAACAAATTGATCATTTATGTAGTCTTAAATTTAAAAAAGATGAACTTGACTATCTTAGATCTATTCGTTTTATTAAAAATGACTATGTTGAATTTTTAAGATTATGGCATCCTATTAGAGAATATGTTGATTGCCATAAAGAAGGAGATAACTTAGTTTGCGTTGTTAAAGGACCTTGTTTTTCTGCGATGCAATTTGAAATTTATCTTCTTGAAATCATTAATGAAGTCTATTTTAGAATGAAATATGATTATGATGAACTTGTTAAAGGTGCAAGAATTCGTTTAGAAGAAAAAATTAAAAAGTTAAACGATGGGACTTATACATTTCATTTCGCGGAATTTGGCTGCAGAAGAAGATTATCTTTTGATTGGCAAGAAGAAATGGTCCATGAATTAGTCACTAAAACAGATAAATGTGTTGGTACATCTAATGTTTATCTAGCGAAGAAATTCAACATTAAACCAATTGGTACTTTCGCACATGAATTTGTTCAAATGTATCAAGGTTATCCTAATATTCCTCTTGCTTATACTAATCACCATGCTTTAAAAGACTGGTTCGCAGAATATCAAGGAGATAATGGTACAGCTTTAACAGATACTTTAACTACTGATTTATTCTTGCTTGATTTTACTTTCTTAGATGCAAGCTGTTATTCAGGTGTAAGACATGATTCAGGTGATCCATATGAATGGGGTGAAAAGATTATCGCTCATTATAAAAAACTTCATATTGATCCAAAAACTAAAACATTAATGTTCTCTGATTCATTGAATTTTGATAAAGCACAAAAGCTTTATGATTATTTCAAAGATAGAACAAAAGTAAGTTTTGGTATAGGTACATATTGTGCGAATGATACAGGTGTTGAACCTTTAAATATTGTTATTAAACTTCAAAAGATTAATGATCGCCCAGTTGCGAAATTGTCCGACAACGATGGCAAAACAATGTGTTTAGATGATGATTATTTATCATATTTACGACGCGCAGTTGAATATCGTATAAAAGAAGAAAAAACATTAAAAGAACTTAATAAATAACAAAAAACATGGCATTGCCATGTTTTTATTTTATAAAGCTTTCAATTAACATTGATCCATAACCGAATATTAACGCAGTTATAACTAATGTTAATACGATTATAAGAACATCTTTGATGTTCTTTTTATTTTTAATTAAATATATTAACCCTAATCCAGCATTGCATATTAATCCTGCAAGCGCGGCACCAAAGCTTAATGATCCTTGTAAGAATAATTCTGTAATAATAACACTAGAAGCACAATTTGGAATTAATCCAACTAATATTGATAATAAAGGAGTTAAATAATAATATGATGTTAAAAAATCACTAATGACATCTTCACCGACATAATAAATGATAATTCCAAAGACAATATTAACAATAAATATATAAATAAATATTTTTAATGAATGGATAAATGGATGAAGTAAATGTTCTTTTAATAATTGAACTTTTGTTGGTTTTGAATTTTCTTCAATATCATGATTACAACAACCTTTTTGAATTACTTCTTCATTATTTACCATTACTTGATCAAAACTTTGAGGACGATTGATATGATCTAAAATGAAATCAAGTAAGGTTCCAACTATAAATCCGGCGATAAATTTAATACCTAATAAAGGTAAGATATAAATCATCTTACTAGGATTTGATAACATCATTGGTAAAGCTTCATCACTACAAGTGATAAATACTGCGACTAATGTTCCAATAGTGATTTTCTTTTTAATAAACATGTCACTTGCGACAATAGAGAATCCACATTGAGGAATTAAACCAATCGCAGAACCAAATAATGTCGATAATTTACTTTCTTTAACGACTTTGGTAGAGATTTTGCCTTCGATAAAGGAAATTATTATGTTTAAGATAAAAACAACGCCTGTAGCTTTTAATGAGTCAATTAAAGCATCTAATAATACATCTAACATAGCGACCTCCTATTTTAATAATGAACAATCGCTACAAATTCCATAGATAGTAGTGAGATTGTTATTGACTGTGAATTTATGTTGCTTATAAATATGGGAAATAAATTCATTCGCATCTTTACAAGGTAAATGAATTAATTTCCCGCAGGAAATACATTTTAAATGAAAATGATTATTTGAACATGAATTATCAATATATTGATATTCATAATTAGAAGATAGTTCATTGAACGTTTTTCTAATAGTTCCATTTTCTTCAAAAACGTTTAATAAGCGATATAAAGTAGCTTTAGATATTTTACCTTCAACTAACTTCAATATCTTAGATGCGGATAAAGAATATGATTTGTTGTTATATAAGATTTGCAATAGTATTTCTTTTTGATTTGTTTTATATTCCATATCTTTCTCCTAAATTTGAGACTTAGTCTCAAAACGAGTTATATATTAATATATATAAAATAGAAGTGCAAGAAAAAAATGAATATTTAACCAATTTAAATTAAATGCAAAAAAAAGATGACTTTGCAGTCATCTGTAAGCTCTTTTTAATGGAGCGAGCGACGGGAATCGAACCCGCGTATCAACCTTGGCAAGGTCGTGTTCTACCATTGAACTACGCTCGCATCTCACAAGCAAGTATAATTATATACTAGTTTGAAATTATTGCAAGTAAAATTTTAAAATTTATAAACTTTTTTTAAAATTGTTGTCTTGAGTAAATATTTTGAATTTTAAAGACACATTTTTTTAGTAAAATAAAAACCTGCATTGCAGGTTATTTATTTGAAGTGACAAATTCAATTATTGATGTGGAAGGAATATAACCAACATTGGTTGCTTTTAAATCGCCATCTTTTAATAAGATTAATGTTGGAATTGATTGAATGCCATATCTTGAAGCAATTTCATGAAGATCATCAACGTTTACTTTTAAAACTTTGATATCTTTTAATTCTTCAGCTTCTTCTGCTTCTTCTAATTGAGGAGCAAGCATTCTACAAGGTCCACACCAAGGAGCCCAGAAGTCTACTAAAGTATATCCTTCTTTAATTAATTCATCATATTGATTTATTGATTCTACTTGTGTATGCATAATTTACTTCCTTTCTTTTTAAATTATATCAAAAAATTGATAATGAGGTAAAGAATTACAATGTGAAGAGGGAAAAAAAGATAAGATCCATATTGGAACCATTTTGCATTATATCCTCTTTTACCATTGTAAAACATAATGAATATACATGTGAATATCGCATATATTTGTATAGACATCATTCGAGAAAATATTCCATGTCCATTCCATACAGGATTAATAAAATAAATTATTAATGAATAAGCGATAAATAATATGCATTGACATGTATGTTTTAAACTAAGATAGTAAGAAGAAGACATAAATGTTTCTTCATCTAATCCTTGAATGGTGATAACTTGTTTTGCGATTAAAGAACTTAATTTATAACCTAAATAGAAACAAGCAATAGTACATATTCCATATAGATCATAATCATATTTTAAAGGAATGATATCTAATGGAACTAATATAGTTATAGCAATAGGGACTAACGCAAATAATTTAAAGAATTTAGGTGTTTTTTCAACAAAATAAATCATTATTCCACCCATTAATAAAGTAGTGATTGGATTACCGATATATTCTTTGAATAAAATCAAATATCCTAAATCCATTACCGCGGAAATAATAAATAATCTTAATAAATATTTAAGTGGTGATTTAGTATGAATCATTCCTTCGACTAATAAAAAAGCAAAGATGACAAAACTAAATCTTCCAATGATTCTAAATATGGTGTAAGTTGTTTCATTAAGCCAAGAAAGACTATTTTGTTTATTTAATGTATATAATACAACCATGAAATGATCAAAAATCATTGATATATAACCAATAATTTTAAGCCAAAATCCATTTAAAAATTGATAAGATTTATCCTTCATAGTTTCACCTCGTCAATATTTTATAATATGAACCTTAAAATTAAAATAAAAAAAGCGTTTATAAAACGCTTATCTTAATAAAAGAATTTGTGCAGTTGTCATTACACTTATATAAGAAACTACATTGTTAACCATATGCGCGGTTATTGAAGTCGCTAATGAATTTTCATTTTCATATGCAATAGAGAAAATTAATCCAGGTATTATATAAGAAGGAAGATTTAATAATTCATTAAGCATTTCTTCTCCAGATGCTGTAAATACATCTGATGATAAGAATATAGAATGTAATAAACCAAAGAATAACGCGGCAAGAATATGCGCTAAAATACGATTTTTCTTATAGATCGCTCCAAAAAGACCAAGTCTATAAGTAACTTCTTCACATATTGGAGCTAATATAACAACCGAGATAAACATCATTATAGGTTGTGAATGAATCATTGCGACTACATTAGATTGATTGTTATTTGATGTTATATTAGGAAATAATGTTTGAATGATTAGATTGTAAATGATTTGAGCTCCTAATACGATTACTCCAAACATAAGACCTTTTAATATCTTTTTGATCTTTGCATAATCTTTAAAGACTCTTTTTATTAATTCTTTACCCATAATTATGAATAAAGTTACAAACAATAATAAATAAGCTCCAAAATTAACAATACAGTTTAAAGTGATAGTGAAAGATGAAGAAGCATTATTTACATCAATAATTGAAGTGATAATTAAAGATATTATTGTCGCGAATATACTTAAACCTAGCCATCCGACTAAAAATAATAATAAATTTTTAATTAAAGGTATTTCAATGACACCTTTATTTTGATTTTGGTAATTTTCCATAAGAATAACTCCTACATTGCAATATTCTAAACTATGAATAAAATAATTGCTATTAATAAGTAGTTAATTTTTAACTTTTAAGTAAGGAACTAATTATATATAATATAATTAACTAAGCAATGTCTTGGTTTAATATATTAATTAGGTGAAACATGTATCAAATAAAAGAAAAATACGAAAATGAAATAGTTATTAATAAATCAAGATTTATTGGAGTTTTACTTCCTATTAGCAATGAAGAAGAAGTTAAATCTCTTTTAAAAGATTTAAATAAAGAATATCCTAAAGCAACTCATTATTGCTATGCTTATAAAATTAATGGGAAAGAAAAATCTTCTGATGATGGTGAACCTTCTGGTACAGCAGGTCGACCAATGCTAGAATTTTTAAACAATGTTAAATTAGAAAATGCTTTAGTAGTGGCAATTAGGTATTTTGGAGGTATCAAACTTGGTGCAGGAGGACTTCTTAGAGCCTATGTTGATACAGCCAAAGGTGTATATGATAAAGCAATTAAATATGAAGTAGTAAATTATAATTCATATGAAATTGAAATTGATTATAAATATTTTGATTCGGTGAGATTATATTTATCAAAAGATGGTATAATAGATAACGTTGATTATGAAGAAAAAATAATCATTCATTATAGTAATATATCTATTGATATAAATGAATTAAACGATATCACAAATGGTGATATTAAAATTAAAGAAACTGGCAATAAAGTTGTCTTTAAGAAAGTAGGTTAATATGGCAGAAGAAAATAAATGTGAAAATTGTTCTGGTGAATGTTCCGGTAATTGCTCTGGAAATTGTGAAGGATGTTCAGGACATAAAAAGATTCCATATTTTGAATTAAATGATCAATCTAATATTAAATTAGTATTAGGTGTAATATCAGGAAAAGGTGGAGTAGGTAAGTCTTTAGTTACTTCTTTACTCGCGACTAAACTTAATGATTTAGGTTTAAAAGTCGGTGTTCTTGATGCAGATATTACAGGTCCAAGTATGGGTAAATCATTTGGTATTAAAGATAAAGCTTATCAAGATAATGGACTTATTTTACCTCATGTAACTAAAAAAGGTATTAAAGTAATTACCACTAATATGTTACTTGAAAACGATGATGATCCAATTGTTTGGAGAGGAAGTATGATTTCTTCTTTAATTGGACAATTCTATAAAGATGTTAAATGGGGAAAATTAGATGTATTATTAATCGATATGCCTCCTGGAACTAGTGATGTTTCATTAACAATCTTCCAACAAATTCCTCTTGGAGGAATAATAATGGTTACTACTCCTCAAGATTTAGTATCATTAATTGTTAAAAAATCCATCCATATGGCGGAAACTATGGATATACCTTTACTTGGTATAGTAGAAAATATGTCTTATGTTGTTTGTCCAAATTGTGATGAGAAAATATATGTATTTGGACAACATTCTAAAGAAGAATTAGAAGAAAAATATTCTTATCCATTACTTGGTAGAATTCCATTTGATAAGGATATAAATACTTTAGTTGATAATGGTAATATTGAAGATTTTAACAAAGATTATTTAGATGATTTAGCAACTTCAATAAATGAATTACTTGGAGAAATTGAATATGAATAATTTTAAATTTAATAGAGAAAAATTAATTGATGTACTTGAAGATAAATCTTTAGTTGTACTTTATTCAGGTGCATTAAAACAAATGTCTTATGATGAAAGTTATCCTTTTAAAGTTAATACTAATTTTTATTATTTAACTGGCATAGATCAAGATAATGTTTATTTAGTTATTTATAAGAATAAAAATGTTATTAAAGAAAGTTTATATATCGCAAAAAATGATGAAACTTTAATTAAATGGATTGGTGCTTATTTATATCCTGAAGAAGCAAAAGAAATTTCAGGAATAGAAGATATTCACTTTATTGATGAATTTAATTTAGATTTAACTAAGTTAGTTAAACAAAAAGCAACTAAAAATATTTATTTAGATTTAGAAAAAATTGATTTTGATGGCCAAGTTCATTTTGGTTATAAATTAAAAGATTTAGTCAATGGTATTGATTTTACTAAGAATGTAATTGATGTATATCCTTTAATTACTCGTATAAGAGGTGTTAAAGAAGATTATGAAATCGATGAATTTAAAAAAGCAGTTGATATTACTAAACGCGCTTTAGAAAAAGTTATGGAAAAGCTTCCTTCATTAAATTATGAAAATGAAGTTCGTGGCTTATTTGAAGGAACTATTAGAGCTTTAGGTAACTCAGATACATCTTTTGCAACTATCGCTGCAAGCGGTAAAAATGCTGCAACATTACATTATGCTTTAGATAACGAACCTTTAAAGAAAGATGGAATGATTTTACTTGATTTAGGCGCAGAATATCATAAATATCATGCCGATATTTCTAGAACTTATCCTTGTGATGGTGTCTTTAAAGGCAAAGAAAAAGAAATATATGAAATTGTTTTAGGATGTAATAAATATATTATTTCTTGCATTAAACCAGGAGAAACAATAAGAAGTTTACAAAACAAAACTGTTGAATATTTAGCTAATGAATGCTTAAAACATGGTTTAATCAAAGACAAAGAAGAAATTAAGAATTATTATTTCCATGGTATTTCTCATCATATTGGTTTAGATACTCATGATCCTTATCCTTCTTATAATACTTGTTTAGTTCCTGGAATGATTATTTCTTGTGAACCAGGCTTATATTTTGAAGAATTAGGAATTGGTGTAAGAATTGAAGATGATATTTTATTAACAGAAGAAGGAAATATTAATCTTTCAAAAGATATTATTAAAGAAGTAAAAGATATTGAAGAGTATATGGCTCAATTTAAAAAATAAATCGGGGGATTTTATGGGGAAAAAGAGTATATTATTAGTTCTATGCTTATTAACAATGGCATCATGCGCTAATACAGGTGTTAGTTCAAATTCAACTAATGAAGTAAGTGAAAATGAATCATCAAATGTTGAAAGTTCTGATTATAGTGAATCTTCTTCAAGCATTACTACTTCATCAAGTGAAGATACAATTTCAAGTAGTGAATCTATTTCAAGTACGATTTCTTCAATATATCATGAAAATAATGAAACAACTTATTATAGTAACGTTAATACAACTTTAGAAGGTGAAGACTTTATGAGGTCTATATTTAATGTTATTTCTAAAAATACTACTGATGTTGGCTATAAAGGTGCTTGGACTGCTTTTAAAACAACTGATATAAAACCAGGCACAGATAATATTATTTACGATATGTATTCTAATTATGAATATGAATGCGGAGGTTCTAAACAAGGGGCTAATTATAAAAAAGAGGGAGATGCTTATAATAGAGAACATACTATTCCTCAATCCTGGTTTAGTGAAGCTTCTCCAATGAAAGCGGACTTATTCCATCTTTATCCAACTGATGGATATGTAAATAATATTAGAAGTAATTATCCTCATGGTAATGTTGGAACTGTTTCAAAAACAACTGGAAATGGTTCTAAATTAGGTACATGTACAAGCAAATATTATTCAGGAACTTGTTTTGAAGTTTTAGATGAATATAAAGGCGATTTTGCAAGAAGCTATTTATATTTCGCGGTTAGATATATGAATAAAGTAGGTTCATGGGGAAGCGGTGCGAATGTAGTATTTAAAGGATCTTTCCCTTATTTAACTGATTTTGCCATTGATACATATGTTTCTTGGTGCAAGATAGACCCTGTTTCAGAAAAAGAAATAAAACGTAATGAAGAAGTTTATAAATTACAAAAAAATCGTAATCCATTTATTGATCACGAATCTTGGATTTATAAAATATGGGATACTACTTATTATTCTCAAATTATAGGTTAACAAAAAGACTCAGTTCGTTGAACTGAGCCTTTTAATTTGTTAAGCAAGTACGCCAGTTGCGCAGAGGATAATTCCTACGATAGCGACTAAGAAACAATAAAATGAGAAATAATATAATTTTCCTTTTTTAATGATTCCATAGAGTAATTTTAATGATAAGAATGTAACAATGCCTGCGACAATAATACCGACTATATATTGCCATAAAATACTTGATTCTAAGATAATTTCACCTTTAAATACTTTAATTACTTCAAGTAAGAAACTACCTGCAGTAACTGGAATAAATAATAAGAAAGCAAATTTAGATGAAGATTCATCATCTTGTCCTACTACTTTTCCTCCGGTGATGGTAATACCACTTCTAGAAATACCAGGTAAAACACCAATTGCTTGGAATAAACCAATAATTAATGCTTCATACCATTTTAATTCACTTAATGGTTTATTGCGAGTGAAGAATTTACATACTAAGATAATTACACCAGTTACAAATAAGAATCCAAAGACCCAAATTAATGGTAAATTATCGATTTTATCTGAGAATAATAATCCAACTACTCCGGCAGGAATAGTACCAATAATTAAGAATAAAAGTAATTTTGCATTGAATTTATCTTCATCAGTTTTTTCTTTAAAGAAGAGAAATTTCCATGTGCCTGTAATAATCTTAATTAAATCTTTCCAATAATAAACAATAACTGCGACTAATGATCCAAAATGAAGGAAAATCGCAAGGGCTAAGAAAGAACCATTTGTATCGACATTTAAGATTGAAGAAAATATTCTTAAATGTCCTGAAGAAGAAATAGGTAATACTTCTGCGATACCTTGAATAATCGCAAGAATAATAAATTTAAAAAATTCCATAAACTATTTCTTTTCATCCTTTATAACTTCTTTCATTGAAGAAAGTAAGCCTGTTACATTGGAAATATCAGTTGGAACAACAATCTTTGTTGATGAAGATTGAGCGATTTTTTCTAATGCTTCAAAACCTTTTAAAGTAACATATGCTGCATTAGGGTTTGCGTCATTAACCATCTTCATACCTTTTGCTTGAGCTTCATAAACTTCTAAAATAGCTTGAGCTTGACCTTGAGCTTCAGTAATCATTTGAGTCTTTTTAGCTTCTGCACGTAAAATTGCAGATTCTTTTTCACCTTCAGCTTGTAAAATTGCAGCTTGTTTTTGACCATCCGCGGTTAAGATAGCTTCACGTTTTTGTCTTTCAGCACGCATTTGTTTTTCCATTGCTTCTTGAATATCACGAGGAGGGAGAATGTTTTTTAATTCAACACGGTTGACTTTAATTCCCCAAGGATCGGTTGCTTCATCAAGAATTGATCTCATCTTTTGATTAATTGTATCTCTTGAAGTTAATGTTTGGTCTAACTCAAGATCACCAATTAAGTTTCTTAATGTAGTCGCGGTTAAATTTTCAATCGCTTGCATAGGTCTTTCAACACCGTAAGTGTATAATTTTGCATCTGTAATTTGGAAATAAACAACAGTATCAATTTGCATTGTAACGTTATCTTTTGTAATAACAGGTTGTGGTGCAAAATCTGCGACTTGTTCTTTTAAAGTAACTGTATTTGTTCTTTTATCAATAAATGGTGTAATGATATGAGGTCCTGCGGTTAATGTTGTTTTAAATCTACCAAGTCTTTCAATAACGACGGTTGATGCTTGAGGAACAATAACAATACAACGTATTAAAACAACAAGCATGAATAAAACTAATATACATGCAAATACGATGCCGACTACACCTCCGGCACTCATTAAAATGTTTAAATTCATAATTTAATCCCCTTAATCTTTTTTAGTAACAATTAATTTATTACCTTTGATATCTTTGATGATTACTAAATCATCTTTTTTATAAGAAACATCATCTTCTACTGCGACAGTCCAAATGACATCTCTTACTCTTGCTTCACCTGTTTCTAATAGTGAAACATTTTTTGTTAGTTTAATTTCTTGACCGATTAATGTATCGGCATTAGTTGGTGATTTCTTAAACTTAAGTATTTTATCTTTAAATAATAAATTAGATAAAATAAGAAGTAGAACCGATGAACCAACAAATACCACAAGTTGAATCCAATAAGGAACTGAGGTTAAAGCGAGAATAAATGAAATTATTGATGCTCCTGCGAACCAAATTGAAACAAGTTGAGTTGTGGATATTTCAACTAACACTGTAACAACAAAGATAATTGCCCAGAAGACAATCCATGTAATATTACTATCTAAAATATTTGTTAATATCATATAAATAAGCCTCCTAAATAAATTATATAATAAGTTAAGTAAAATAAAAATTAGAAAATATTAAAATCACCTCAATATTATCGATTTTGTTTAATTTTTTAACTAAAAATGATAAAAATTGAAATATTTACAATTGTTATTTTTATTATTTAACTTTATAATTAAGTTATAAAAAGGAGATTATTATGGAAAAAGGTTCAGGACTACTTGTCCACATTTCTTCTTTACCTAGTAAACATGGTATTGGTACATTCGGTAAAGAAGCTCATTCATTTATTAGATTTTTATCAAAATCAAATCAAAAATATTGGCAAATGCTTCCATTAAACCCAACTTCATATGGTGATTCACCATATCAAAGTTTCTCAGCTTTTGCTTTAAATCCATATTTTATTGATCTTGATATCTTAGTTAAAGAAGAATTATTAACTAAAGAAGAAGTTCGTAAAATTAGAGGTGGCACAAATAAGAGATATTGTGACTATGGAAAAATTTATCAAGAAAGATTTGATATATTAAAAAAAGCATATGAAAGAGGATATGCTAAAGAAGAAGAAAAAATTCAAAAATTCTATAAAAAGCAAAAATATTGGATTGAAGATTATGCTTGCTTCATGTTAATTAAAAACATGCATGGAGGTAAATCTTTCCAAGAATGGAAACGCGATTATCGTTTACATAAGAAAAAAGCTGTTCAAGAAGCTAAATTATCTCATATTGAAGATTATAAATTCTGGATTTATGTTCAATATAAAGCTTATGAACAATATTTAAAATTAAAGAAACATGCGAATAGAAAAGGTATTAAAATCATTGGTGATATGCCAATTTATGTATCTTTAGATTCCGCGGATGTATGGGCTCATCCTCATCTATTTATGTTAGATAGAACTAGACGTCCTACTAAAGTTGCCGGCGTACCACCAGATTTCTTCTCTGCAACAGGCCAATTATGGGGCAATCCTATTTATAATTGGGAAAAGAATAAGAAAACAAATTATTCATGGTGGAAACATAGAACTAAAGCAATGGCTAAATTATTCGATGCTTTAAGAATTGACCACTTCAGAGGCTTTGAAGCTTATTGGTCTATTCCTTATGGTGAAGAAACTGCGATTAATGGTGAATGGGTTGATGGACCAAAGTATGATTTATTCCAAGCTATTAATCCAGTCGCAAAGAAATGCCAAATTATCGCAGAAGATTTAGGTGTTATTACTCAAGGAGTAAAAAACTTAAAAGAAAAATGTGGTTTCCCAGGCATGAAATTATTACAATTTGCATTTGGTGATTATGAAAGACATTTAAATGGTAATTATTATCCTGATGATCCAAATGAATGTAATGGACCAGATTTTACAAATTGTAAAACACAAAGAGAATTTAAAGAAGCTAAATTATTAAACCCATTCTTACCTCATAATTATGAAGCTAACTGTATTGCTTATATCGGTACTCATGATAATGATGTAATGGCATCATTCTTAAATGAAAATCCTTCTTTAAAACCAGCGATGAAAGATTATTTATGCATCACTAAAGATGAAGATATCTTAGATACTTTAATCGGTGCATTAATGAGAAGTAGCGCGAATGTTGTTATCTTTACTCCACAAGATTTATTACATATGGGTGCAGAATCAAGAATCAATACTCCAGGTAAAGCTTCAGGCAACTGGCAATTTAGATTCTTAAAATCTGATTTTTCAAAAGAATTATCCGCGCGTTTATATGCGATGAGCAAAGAAGCAAATAGATAAGCAAATTAAAAGAGAAGCTCGTGCTTCTCTTTTTTTGATGCTAATTGATTGGAATTAAAATTGAAAATACGCTTCCAACATTTTCTTTTGATACGACATGAATTTGCCAAGAGTGTAATTCAATAATCTTTTTTGCGATGCTTAAACCAAGTCCAATACCTTTATTTTTATGGGTGGTATCACCTTGATAATATTCATCAAAGATATGCGATAATACATTTTCGTTCATACCAATACCATTGTCAGAAAATGAAATTAAATAACCTGTTTGAATTTGATTCGCAGTAATAGTGATTTTACCTTTTTCAGGAGTGTATTTAATCGCATTATTTAATAAATTAATCCATATTTCTTTAATTAATTCTTTTTCTGCCATAATTTTTGCGTGAATAAGATTTATTTCAATATCTAGTTGTTTTGCTTCTATTTGAGGATATAAAACTAACGCAGATTCTTCAATTGATTCATCTAAATAAACTTCTTCTTTATTTAAAACATAACTATCTGTATTTAACTTTGATAACAAGAAAGTGGAATTAGCTAAATTAGATAATCTAACACTTTCTGAATAGATAATTTTTAAATATGATTCTTTTTCTTCTTCACTTAAATTTTTATCATTTAATAATAATTCTGAATAACCTTTAATTGAAACAATTGGTGTTTTAAATTCATGAGAGAAATTTCTAATGAAATCTTTTTTTAAATATGAAATAGAATTTAATTCTTCATTGACTAAGTTAATATTTTCCGCGGTTTCTTTCATGTAAGGTTCTCTTACTTTCGCGGTGATCTTTTTACTAAAATCGCCTTTGCCCATCGCTTGAAGAACTTCTTTTTCTTCTTTTAAGAAATTATCCATGTTTCTAGTTAGTAATCTAGATGTTAATAAGCTAATGACAAAGCAACATACTAAAAGAATTATAGAATATAAAGAAGTATCAATATCATCTAATGGCACATGGAATGCCACAAGAATCATATTAAGACCAAATGTTAATAATGATGCAAAAAAGAAAGAAAGAATTAATATGACAGGAAAACGGAAGAAGTGTGAATTAAAATGTTTAATCTTATTTTTTACTTCTTTCTTTTTATTTGTCATTTCTTATACCTCGATAACCTATACCCATTATTGTTTGAATACCAATTTCAGGGAATGGTTCAATCTTTTTTCTAATCTTTAAAATAAAAACTTTAATAATTGATTCATCAGTGTCTGAATTAACACCCCAGAATTCATTGAATAATTGATATTTAGTAAATGATTTTTCAGGATAAGATAATAATTTATAAAGAATATCAAATTCAGTTTTTGTTAGTGAAACAGATTCTCCAGTTACTGAATTTGAAACTGTATTTGTAGTTGAATCGATTAATACATCTTTTACTTGAATCTTTTTATCAGTGACTATTTTTAATCTTCTAAAAATAGCTTTAACTCTAATGATTAATTCTTGAGTATCAATTGGTTTAACTAAATAATCATCAACACCAAGTTCAAAAGATAATGCTTTATCTTCAATAGATCCTTTCGCAGTAACCATAATGATTGGAATATTCTTATTTTCTGAACGAATTTCCCTAATCATTTCATTGCCGTTTACTCTAGGCATCATTTCATCGCAAATGATCATATCGACATGACCATCATAATAAATATCTAATGCGCGTTCTCCATCTAATGCGGTAACTACATCATAACCTTCTTTTTCTAATATAGCTTTAATTAATTTAACAATATTAATTTCATCATCAACAACTAAAATTCTCATTTTTCTTACCTCGTTAACATTATATTATTATTAAGTTAATGAAAAGTAAATTTATTTTATCTTTAACCTTATTTTTACTGCATATTTACTATCTATTAACCAATTTTGCATTTAAATATGTTTAACCAAGGAGGATAAATATGAAAAAAGAAGTGATTATAAGAAATGAAACAAATAATGATATAAATTTTAATATCAATTCATACTTTTTTGAAGATAATTCTAAAGAATTTATTGAAACTAGACGTAGTATTTATTCTACTTATTCAATTAAAGATGATTATAAATCTTATTTCGATAGTAATTCTAATATTGAAGTTACAAGTGAAGATATTGCTTTATATTTAAAAGGTAAAAATAATTACATCGATTCAATAAGCCGTTTAAAACAATTAAAAAGACTTTATTAAAGGTAGGAAATTTCATGGTTAGTGATCCATATGCAGTATTAGGAGTATCCAAAGATGCAACAACAGATGAAATTAAAAAAGCCTATCGAAATCTAGCAAAAAAATATCATCCAGATTTACATCCTGGCAATAAAGAATATGAAAAGAAGATGGTGGAAATTAATGAAGCTTATGAAATGTTAACTTCGCCTTCTAAAAATATGTATTCTTCTAATGCTTATCAACAAACATCTCAAAATGCAAGATCGCAGTATCAACAACAAAACGCTGATGCTGGTTTTGATTTCGCGGATTTTTTCTATAACTTCAATAGACAAAATGATTATATTGAATTAAAAGTAGAACCTAATGATTCTAAACAAATTATTGATTCTATTGTCCTTGCTTCACAAGGCTCTTTAGATGGTAGTTTAAAAATATTAAATGAAATACCTTCTTATGAACGTGATGGAAGATATTATTTTGTTGTCGCTTTTGTTTTATATCAAAAAGGTGATTATGAAACAAGTTTAAATCAAATTAGAGAAGCTTTGAATTTAGAACCAAATAATTCTAAATATCAATCTTTCTATCGTTTGGTTTATCAAAAAATTATGGCAAATTATCAATATCGTAACAATGTTCGTTATGTTAAATTTTCTTTTTGGAAAATATTATTATGGTTCTTATTTACCGTATTATTATTTAATGGCTTAATTTATTTATTTGCCTTTTTAGGAGGCCGTAGATAATGGATAATTTATTATGTATTGATCTTGGTACTACCTATATAAAATGTTTTGTTTATCATGAAGGTAAAATTATTAATCTCATCAATGAAAATGAAGAAGAGATGTTTTTATCATCTATTTTTATTAATGATAAAAAAGTAATTTTTGGTAGTAATGCTTTAAAAATTTCTTCATCTAATTATAAAAATTATTTTGATTCTATAAAGATTAATTTAGGTAATGACTTTAAAAGAGATATTAACGGTTATGTTATTACTTCTAAAGAAATATTAGGAATTATTTTTAAAAGATTAAAATATGTCGCAGAATCAATTATTAATGAAAAAGTATCTAAAGCATATGTATCTGTTCCTAACTTATTTACTTCCAAAGAAAGAAAGGAAGTTATTAAAGCTGGTGAATTAGCGTCTTTAAATATTGAAAAATTATTTAATGAATCATTACTTGGACCAATATCTTATTTAAAAGATAAAAAAGAATACAATAAGCATTTTCTATCGATTGATTTTGGAGGAGGATATTTAGATATATCTGTCAATGAGATATTTGATGGAGGAATTGAAACTCTTTCTTACTCTAAAAATGGTCGAATTGGAGGAATTGATTTAGACCAAATATTAGTTGATTTAATGAAAGAAAAATTACTTCGTGATGATGAAGATTTAAAACTTGATGATGATCAAATTTTAAGAATCTATAATGAAGCAAGAAAAGTTAAAACTCATCTTTCTAAAAATAATAATGCGAATTTCTATCTTCCTTTTATTAATGACCTTGAAGGCAATAATAAACATTTATCTTATTCTATTTCATTACAAGAATTTAAAAATGCATGCAAAGATATTATTCAATCAATTAAAGAAGAGATTAATTATGCTTTGATAACTTCTGGTCTTTCAATTGATGAATTAGATTTTATATTTATTAACGGAGGAAGTTTTTCTTTACCATTTATAAAAGAAGAAATATCTTCATTATTTGATGCAAATAAAATTCATTATTTAACCAAAGATGATACATTAAATGGCTTAAGTTATATTTGTAAGAGTAAAGATTATTTAATTATTGATATATTGAATTCTTCAATTAAATCATTTAATGAAAGATTAATGGGAGTAGAAAGAATTTCTCAAAGAAGTGGAATACCAACTACTTGCAAAATAGCAGTTACTAAATCATTTATCGAGTTAAGACAAGGTAATGATGCTTATTTTGAAAATAATACTTTATTATTTAAAATTGATAAAAAAGATTTAACTAAAAAGAAAGTAGCGTTAGTTACTTTATATGTAGATAACAATGGAATATTAAATATTTATCAAAATAATGATAATGATGAAATAATTCCTTATATCGTTGAAGATAATATCACATCTTCTTATATTGATAATTTAAAAATTGAAATTGAATAATTATTTTTATAGAATATTAAAAGGTGATAAACATGAACAAAGAAGATGAAAAAAGATTTTCTCAAATGAATACGATAGTTTCTTCTGGAAATGAAGAAGAATTAAAGTTCTTTATCGATAATAATCAAGACTTATTAAAAGTAGATCCTGTATTATTTATTTCCAACCATGTAATGTTTTATGCATTGAAAGAACAACCAGCTAATGTATTAAGCGTTATTGAACATTATAAAAACGCTCCTTACATTTCTATGGAAGTAGAAGACTTTTTAAATGAATTAAAAGAAAAGATGCTTAAAGCATATGAAACAAAAGATAAAAAATTTGATGAAGCAAAATTAAAACCATATTTACTTTCTAAAACAGAAGGAAAAATCATAAGAGCGTTAAATTATTTATCTACCGTTAATATTAGAATGCATTTAGATCTAGTAAGAGCATTCTTACTTAAAGAGGATATTCCTTATAAGTTTAAAACTTTAGCCTTATTTATCTTAGTTGAACAAAAAGTTGATGGAGTATTTGAAATTTATAAAAAGGATGGAAAATTTTCTATTAACCCAATTAATTTAAAATTACCATTTGATAGTGATTTATATAAAGAAGCAAAAAAATATTTCGATGAAGTATGTCCTCCTTCTTATCATGATTCTGCATTAGAAATATTTAATGCTGTTCATATAAGAACTTATCCTGATTCAATCTTGGAAGAATATAATCCTAATTTAATCGTTGATATTTGTATTGATATAACAAGAAATTTATATCAAGAAGATTCACAAACTAAAGAAATCAAAGAAAAATACAATGTTGATGAATTAGATTTATTTACGATTGAAGGTCGTATTCAAGATATTTTGACAGATTAAAGCTTAAAAGATCTACCATATAGATAAAATTTCAAAAAAATAAAAATAATTGTTGATAATTAAATTCTATATGGTAGAATAAATTACGCTGGTTGTTGGCTCCTTAGCCAAGTTGGTAAGGCAACTGACTGCAACTCAGTGACCATCGGTCCGAATCCGTTAGGAGCCTCCAGTTTAAAAAAGTTATCAAGAATTTAAAAAAATACTTGCAATGCTTATCTAGTTAGTATATATTATTAAAGCGTGTTGTGCGCTAATAGCTCAACTGGATAGAGTGTCAGACTACGAATCTGAAGGTTGCGAGTTCGATTCTTGCTTAGCGCGCCAGTTACTATCGGGAAATAGCACAGCTTGGTAGTGCACCTGTTTTGGGAACAGGGGGTCGCAGGTTCAAATCCTGTTTTCCCGACCATTTATATATTTGGGGCCGTAGCTCACCTGGGAGAGCGCCTGATTTGCATTCAGGAGGTAGCGAGTTCGATCCTCGTCGGCTCCACCATTATTTTTAATTACTAACTTTGATACTTGTTATCAAAGTTTTTTATTTATAAACATCAATTTATATAATTATGGTGGGAGTTCAACTCCTAGTAAAGTTTTTAATTATTAAATAAAATTAATTATGTTTTGAAATTTTGATGATTTAAAAATAAAAATTGGTTCGCTTTTTTATTTTTAAGGAGGTAAAAATGGAAGAAGTAAGACAAAATAGTATGGCTATTAAACCATTAAAGAAACTTATATGGAGTTTAGGCCTACCAATGATTATATCAATGGTATTACAAGCTTTATATAATGTAGTTGATAATAAATTTCTAATTCAATAAATAACGATAACATTTGAATTTTTGTTTATAACATTTAGTTAAATAATGAACTAATTATAGAATATATTTTAAAAAACATTGATTTTTAAATATATGTATATATATATAATAAAAAGTATGAAAAGGAGAATTAATCTATGGATGATAATTCAAATAAAAATGAAAATGAAGAAGTAAAAGATGAATCTAAATCATCTAAAATTAAAGATTTATTTAAATCTAAAAAGAAAGTCGCTAGTGTTGCATGTACTGCAGCTGTTGTAGTAATTCTTGCAATAGTATTACCTGTATCATTAACTCAATGTAGTAAAGGTGGAACTCAAACATCTTCTAGTACAAAAACAAGTGATACTACTTCAATAGCTACATCTTCTTCTCAAGGTGGAAGTACAACATCTTCTAAAGTTGATCATGTTCACACTCTTGTAAGTGTTGAAAAAATAAATGCAACATGTACAACTGATGGATGTGAAGCTTATTATAAGTGTTCTACTTGTGATAAGTTATTTACTGATGCAGAAGGAAAAAACGAAACAACAAGAGATGCATTAAAGATTCCTGCAGGACATACTTATAATGTATATGGTGTATGTAGTGCTTGTGGCTATGTTGATGAAACTTATTATACTAATGGTTTAGTATTTACACTTAATGGCGATAAATACTCTGTAGCTGGCGGAATTGGAATGACCAATGTTGAAACAATTGTAATTCCTTCTACTTATGAGGGTAAAAATGTAGCCGAAACAGGTGTTCAAGGATTTATTACCTGTCCAAATTTGAAACAAATAGTAATTCCTAAGAGTCTTACAAAAATAGAATATGGTACTTTTAAAGAATGTGCAAGCATAACAAGTGTTTACTATAAAGGAACTAAAACTGAATGGGATAGTGTATATGTAAGTACAGCTTACAATGATTCATTCATATCAGCAACTAAATATTATTACAGTGAAACAAAACCAACAGATACTTCTAATAAATATTGGCATTATGTAAATAATGAAATTGAAGAATGGGATATTATATCTAAAAATCTTGAATACACTGATATTGATAGTACTTCATGTAGTGTTTCAGGAATAGGCACTTGTACTGATACTGATATAGTTATTCCATCTAGTTATAATGGCAAGCCTGTGGTTGGCATAGACAATTCCGCATTTGCATTTAACAATAATATTACTAGTGTTAAAATTCCTGATACTGTAACTTATATAGGTTCATTTGCGTTCAATTTTTGTGGAAATTTAACAAGCATAACAATACCTGAAAGTGTTACAAAAATATATATGGCTGCATTTAAACAATGTGATAAATTAGAAAGTGTAGTCATCTTAAATAAACAAATTAACATATCTGAACTTTCATTCGATTCATGTGATATTTTATCAAGTGTTTACTATAAAGGTACTTCAACTGATTGGGGAAATTTAACTATTGGTGGTAATAATGAATCTTTAACATCTGCAACTAGATATTATTATTCAGAAACACAACCAACAGCATCAGGTA
>CAVFKD010000024.1:0-578 GCA_963623095.1 bacterium
TCACTTCCCATGTAAATACGTCCATCTTTTTTAATCGCAACTACTACGCTCATAAATTACCTCCTAAAATTAAATTCGTAAGATATAAACATTCTTTAGACTTTAATGTCATAATTTATGCAATAAGAGCATAATAAAAACGAATGTTAAATAATTAAAAGATCTCAAATAATCTTTCATCAGATAATAAATATAGAAAGTAAAACAATCTATATACGTAGAACAAATACGCAAAGTTAGTTTATATTAATAGTCATACTTTTTATTTGGTATGCTATACAATTTCTACGTAGTTTAGTAAGTAAAGCGATTACATAATTTTTGTAGTAAAAAATAAAATAAAGTACTTGAAATTTTTAAAAATTATTTGTATTATATGGGTGTATTCCGATGACGGGACACATTTAGGATGAAACAAAAGAATTTAGTTTATATTAGTATTGATTTTTTAAAAAAATTAGAATCCTAACTTGTAGGTCGTTATCATTTAAAATTTTATTGCGAAAAAGGAGTGATTATTCACTCCTTTTTTGTTTCTATTTTTATTATTTATTTTCTTTAATACCTTCTTTAGTAAA
>CAVFKD010000024.1:588-23104 GCA_963623095.1 bacterium
TTGTTAATCTCAATAAAAGAATCTCCTTTATCTTCAATAAATGAAAAATCACCTTTAGAGAAATATTCTTTATCATTTATCATAATTCCATAATATGCTTTAGATTTAGTTTTCATCTCTTTAGAAAAATCTAAATTATCATTTTTAAAAATAATATTAATAATATGTCCTAATCTAGCTTTAACAAGTTTTATATTCTTTGTTTTCTTTTCATTTTGGATCCAATTAGAAAGGTAATCATCACCTATAATTTCAAATGAAAATTTATCTAATTTATTGTTATTAAATAAAGCATCAGAAATCATTAAATCAAATTTATTTAAATGTTCATCCATGAAAGTATTTTCTAGTTTAAAATAGTCATAATATTGATTAACAACGCTGAAAAATCTTTTCTTCTTTTGTTTATCGTTGTTCAAAGTTGATGCAATCTCATTAACACAATTTTGATATTCTTCATAACTAGATACATTATATAGTTTTAAATATTTATTATCATCATAAGTTTCAATATTATCTAATTGTAATGATTCTAAAGTAATATTTTCAGTTAATTCTTTATGTTCATTTTCATTTAACTTATAAAGAAATAATGATAGATGATGAAGTAAAATATTTTTAATTGTTGAAGGATCTAAATCCTTAGAAACTAAATATTTAATAAGTAAATTATAATAAATGGAAGTTTCTGAATTATTGTATTTTGCTTTCATCGTAGAAAATCTAGTATCATCAAGTTTAAGAAATGCTTTCGCTACTTCTTCTTCATTAAAGCAACTATCATCAATTTTAATTTGCGCTGGCATAATTAAATACCTCCATTTTCTTAAATTCATTATATACAATATCGAAGAATACATCGTATACCATGTCAGATTTATAGATATTGATAACTGATATGACATTTTCAAAGCTTAAATCCCATGCTTGTTTTTTTAAATAGTCGATAAATTGTTCTTTTAATTCTTCATTTTTATATTCTTTATAGTCTTTAACGATATTTTTTAATTGTTTATTATATTTACGTAAATAATAATCATAAGTTTCTTTTTGCTTATCGTTTAATGAATTAATCTTTGATTCCATGTCTTTAGGAGAATCATCAGTTATTTCAATATTTGTTAGATCCTTAGATTTATATTGTAATAATAAATATAAAAGTTTAAATCCATCATTATCAAAAGAAGATAATAAATCTAATATATTATTATCAATCATCTCATCTCCAAATAAATCATTTATATAAGAAATTCTTTCATTTTTATCTTTTATAAAATGAAATTTATTGTCTTGGACATACTTATTTAATAATTTATTTCCTTCAATATTGTCTATATCTCTAAATTCATTTAATAAAGCATTCACATCGACATTAAAGCTTTTCTTTTTATTAAGTACAACATTCATTTCATTATAAATATTGTTAAGTATTTCTTTTCTTTTTTCTATAGAAATATGATTCAATAATCTATGGAAAGTGCTTTTCATATTTTTATAACTTACGCATATCGCTAAAGTCTTTAAATAAGCTTCATCGATATTTATTTCTTTTTTGCTTATTTTAAATTTATTTACTTTTTCAATATCTTCAAGAGGTTTAAGTTTAATTCTATTCATTTCAAAGCTAGTTCTTAAAACGTTATTAGAATAATCCTCAATTAACCCATCAGGGATAAGATTGAATTCATCATAAATAGACTCAAGCATTTCTTCATATATTTTTAACGATTGATTTTTTTCATATTCTTTTTTACCTTTTAAGAAATTCTTATACGCTTTATCAGTAGTCATTGTATTTGTTTTATCTTTCATATATGGCTTTTTACCATTTTTCGCGCTATCGATTTCTAGGCCATTAAGAATTGTATATTCTGCAATTTCATTATGATCATTAGATGTAGTAAAGTCTTCTCCATATACTTCAACCGCTCTATAGAAAGCAGCATTAGACAATAATCCTACTCTTGAAGAGAAAGTATTTTGGAAACATTCTAATCGATTATTATAATTGTTATATACTTTTTTATCTCCACCTAAAGAAGGGATTTTTGCTAGTAAATATTTAGTTCCGTTAATTTTATAAAGTTTTTTTGCAGCACGTAAAATAAAAGGTTCATCAACAACTAAAACAGTATCCCCATCATAATCCGCGCCACCTAGTCTTTCCGCGCCAAGTCCATAAGGATTAATCATAACTGTGCCATTTAAATGTGAAAAATATTTATTTCTTTCAGCTTGTTCACTTGAATCATAATTCAATAATGGAATTTCATTTCTTGAATAATGAGGGCTACGTAAGAATACGGCAGGAGAACCGACATTTGGCATATAGTAATAACTATCTTTAAGCAATTCAGGTTTTTCAACAAATTCTTCTTTCTCAAAAGAAATATAATATAAGAATTGTAATAAATCACCCGAAAGAAATTTTCTTGTTCCTTGTGCAGAGCACTTACAGAATTTTGCATCATTTACTAATTTATTAAATTTATTCTTTCTTTGATTAGAAAATCTATCAGTATTTAAATAAAAATTCTCGTTAACTTCAAAGATTTTCTTTTCATTTCCTACAAGTGAACCAGTAATAGATTCTTTAGAACAATAATCATTAATAACATCATTATTCTTAGTTAACAAACTCATGATATTATTTATTGATAAAGGTAATGTCGATACAAATTGATATTCTAATAAACAAAGATTATCTTTTTGAGGCAAATTCGCATTAATAATTCCAAAGGAATAACCATATTGATTGATTCTTTTTATATAGTTATTAATTTTCAAATTGCTATCACTTGTTTTTGTTAATAAGGATTTTAATTTGAATTGGCTGGAAGTCAAAATCATTTTAATTTTAGAAATATCGTATTCCTTATTTTCATCGCCATATTTTATATGTTTTATACTTGTAATTCCTTTTTCTTTAAAAAATTCTTTAAAGTCACAAGCGTGAACCATACCTTTAACATAAGGAAGTCTTATTTGAAACGATGTGGAATTATCATATTTACCATCTGGGTGAATAGTATGTAATGCTTTAGTTATTTCTTTGCAAAACTCCATTGAAATAATACCTTCTCCATCAAACATATTAATATTAATAGGATAATTCTTTACATATATCTTTTCCCATTTAATTTCAGAATCGGCATTTTTAATATATTTCCTTGAACCAATTATATCATTAAGTTTATATTTAAATTCTTCATATTCTAATGAAGTAATAGAAAAGAAGTCATTAATTAAAGGAATAATATCGCCATAATTAGATGATGAATTTTCTTCTAATTTCATTGAAGAAGCAATGCAATCTATTCTTATAAATCCATCACATTGTTTTAAATCATCCAACGATTGACAATATCTTGCAGAAGAAGCAATGTCTTTTAAAATATCGTAGATATAATCAATTGATATCATTGTAAAACAATCTGTATATATTGTTTTTTCATAATCATCAACAACTATTATTTCATCTTCTTCAAATTTAATATCTTTTAATAACATGCAATCAGAACATAATGTACCAGAATAAGCATAAAATTTGCTTAAGTACATATCATTATCAAGAATATTACTGTATCCTAATGTAACTCTTTGTCTAATTTGAGAGAATAAGCTACTTTCGTTTAAACCTTCGCAATTAAAATAATAGACTTGGCATTCTTTAGACATACTATTAGACTTTAAAAAATCTTTAAATCTAATAGTGACTTCTTTGTTAGTTTCTATCAAATCAAAAGTTAATTGAATTTCTTCAAAAGATGATAATTCCTTCATATTATGTTTGTTTTCAACAAAAGAAGAAAAATCCATAATAACAAGTAAAGATTCAAGAGGTTTGCTTGATTTTGTTGCTTTCTTAATTTGATCAATTAATAATGAATCCGATTTAGTGGTTATACTTTTTGCTCTATGACATATATTTTTTCCACATACTAATACACCATTTTTTACATGACTCGATTTAAACAAACAATCAAAGTCAAATTTGTATAATTTATTTTGTTCCATAATTCACATCCTAATCTAGATTTAATCACTTTTATTATTTTACTACTCTAAGCTTTTAGATTCACTAACAAAGTACTTAACCGATCCATTAGTGAAATCTTTTAATACCTTTTTAGCGATAGAACTATCTTCTTTAGTTTCACAATAGATATTGAAGATAGAATATTTACCAATATGTTCAATATATGAATGCTTAACTTGTTTATTATTTAATTCAGTATGGATAGATTCTGTATATTCACTTAATACACTTGCTTCTATTTTCCATAATTTGTCTTTTCTTAAATGATCCATAATAGACATACCTACATAAGTACCAATTAAGTTACTAACAAATGTAACAATTACTTTTATAACTATATTCCATACATCTCCATAACCAAAATCTGAAGTCATGAAGATAACAACTACTGTATAAAAAGCATAATAAACAGAATTTGCGATAGTCGCGGATATCTTATTGCCTTTAATTTGAATAACAGTTTTAATTGTTGATAAAATAACATTGAATAATTGAAGTATCGCAAAGATTAATACATTGACCATAATTAATAATTCCTTTCTAACTTGTTATATATTCTATCACATTTATTCCCATTATAAAAGGAGGCTTAAGCCTCCTAAATAATTCAAATAATAAATTTCTATGATATTACTTTAATAAATCAGTAACAACTTTAATTAATTCTTCATCTTTAGCGTTCTTAAAGAAATAATCTTTAAATGAAGGTCTATCTAAAGCACCAAGAACTAATTCTCTATCAAGTTCTAATAATGATTCTTTTAAAGGTTTAAAAGTCTTTTCTTTTACTGCATCAAGAATCTTTTTATTTCTTTGTTCTGGTTCTTTTCTTTCTGCAGGATATCCTTGTCCTTTTTCACCTTTGAATAATTGTTCAAAACAATATTCTAAGTTTAATTCAGCACCCCAACCAAATCCTTTCGCAAATGGGAAGCTTGCTGCATTACCATCATTGATTTGAGCGAACATATAAGCATCTGAAGGATCAACAATAAGTCCGCAATTGACGTGTGGGAAAGCATTACATGCTAACATTGCTCCAGCTCCTGTACCGCAACCTGTAATAACAAAATCACATGCACCAGAATTTAATAATACTGCAGCGATAATACCATTTTGTACATATGTAAGTGATTTATCTTCACTACCAAACATACCAATGTTATATACTTGATGTCCTTTTGGTTCTACTACTTTCTTTAAAGTGTTAAAAACTAATTCATTTTTACTAGCTTGTGAGTTTTCATTAATTAATACTATTTTCATTTTTATTTTATCTCCTAACTATTTATAAATTATAAATATTTAGAAAGTTAGTATCAATAATTTTTTCATTAGTAGCCTGCACAACTATCAACTATAAAAATTATTACTGTAACTATAATACCTACTATAATTTCAAAAACAAGACCATTATAAGCACCTTTTTTTATTTCTTCATTACCAGTAAAAGCGCTAATACAAATCGCAATTGCTACACCAATAAAAGATAGAAAAAAGCCCAAAAAAAATCCATCATTAGATGTCACTACATTATGTGATACAAACTTAACATATGTTGCTTGTCCGCTGTTAGTTTCCTTAGTTCTTGTAGAATATTGTGTTTCTTGTTTATTCTTGCTTTCATTAGTTCCTGAATTGAATAATGTTACTTCTATTTCTTCACTAACTAAATTATAGCTTCCACATTGAGTACACGAATAACCATTCGATTGTAATTTCGCCCCACAATCTTTACATCTTTTTATATATTCTTTCATGTTTAAATCTCCCTTTTTTCTTTATTATAATACCCCCCATTTTTGCCAAGAGTTTCCTTTTATCAGTAATGTTTCTTAAAGAATATCATTATTAAAATATTTTATTATGTTATAATTATTTCAAAGTTAAGGAGTACCATATGAACAAACTATTAACACCAATAAATATCAATAATAAATTAGAATTACATAATCACTTAGTAATGCCACCTATGGCAACTTTTAAATCAAGTGATGGATTAATTAACGATACATTATTATCTTATTATGATGAAAAGACTAAAGGTGGTTATATAGGTTTAGTTATTAGTGAATATGCTTATATATCTAAAGAAGGTAAAGCAGTAAATGGACAAATATCAATATGTGATGATTCATGTATTGAAGGATTTAAAAAATTAACATCATTAATACATAAAAATGGTTCTAAAATAATATGTCAAATCAATCATGCCGGAAGTAATACTAATACAAGTATTACAGGCATGAATGTATTAGGTCCAAGTGCAATTTCTTTATCAAATAAAACATCTATTTCTCAAGAAATGACATTAGATGATATAAAGAAAGTAAAAGATGATTTTGTTAAATCCTCCTTAAGAGCAAAGCTTGCTGGTTTTGATGGAGTTGAATTACATTCTGCGCATGCTTATTTACTTAATCAATTCTATTCACCTTTAATCAATAAAAGAACTGATGAATATAATGGTTATTCATTAGAAGGTAGGATTAAATTACACCTAGAAATTATTAAAGAAGTAAGGAAAGTAGTTGGTGATGATTTTATTATCGCAATTAGATTAGGTGCTTGTGATTACAAAGAAAATGGTACAACTATTGAAGATAGCGTTAAAGCATGTGTTGAATTTGAAAAAGCTGGAGTCGATTTAATCGATATATCCGGAGGATTATGTGGTCCAAATAATCCATACAATAAAGACCAAGGATATTTCCAAGAAATTTCTATTGCAGTTAAAAAGAAAGTTAATATACCTGTTATTTTAACCGGTGGTATTACAGATGGTAAAACAGCGAATGAATTACTTGAAGATAATAAAGCGGATTTAATCGGTGTAGGAAGATCAATATTAAAAGATTCTTTATGGGCTAAAAATGCCATTGAAGAATTAAATTAATAAAAAAGAGGTGTCAAAAAACCTCTTTTAGTTTGTTTATAATTTTAGGCATTTTAAAAGGAGGTTTTCACCTCCTAGTCATCATCCTCATCGTCTTCTTCATCAAATACTTCTTCGTCTTCATCTTCCTTAAAGTCATCATCTTCTTCATCAGTAGATAAGACGTCATATTCAAATGTTTGAACTTCATTAGGATATTCAGTTTCAAGATAATCATTAATCGCGGTTAATAGATTTTCTCTATCGCAATATAAATCCGCGGTAGCTTTAGAAGGAAGTTGAACTTCTTTTATTTCTTCTACTTCATCTAATTCATAATGAGTACCACATACTAAACAATCCCAAGATTCAAGTTTTGGATCAAATCCTTCTTGTTCAGATATATTAGAACCGCAGGAAGAACAATAATATTCAATTCTTCCAAGTTTAGGTTCACCCCATTTAATGTTATATATAGATACGCTGAATCTCATTTTCATTTCCTCCGTTTCTAAAGAAGATATATTATTATATTACATTATTTAATGATGAAAATTAATATTTATTTGATAGATAAATAAACTTATCATCTTCTTTTAAATATTTATAGCCATTGTTTTTGAATATATGAATAGATTTTTCATCATTTCTAGAAATAATCGATATTAAAGTATTAATGCGAAATTTATCAATCGCTAATTTACTGCTTTTTGATAATATTGTTTTAGACATCCCCTTATTTAAATAATGATCATTTTCTAATACCATAAATATATTCATCTTATTTACATATTTATTAAACAATATTACTTTACCAATTATTTGATTTTTATAGATGATATCAAAGATATATTCTTTTCCTTTGAAATATTTTTTAGGATAATCACAAATGGAAATAATATCATCTATTGATGCAATAGATTCTTTTAGAATCATTTTATCATTATATTCATAGTTTCTAATAAGTCTAAGCATTCTTTCATTTTGTTTTTCAGGTGTAAAATAAATACCCTTTGATTCTAATATTCTTTCAATTGCTTCATCGCAAGAAAAGGTATGATAAACATAATATGCTTCATTTAATTCTTTTGGTTTAATCATTCGATATACTTGTCTAGATGATAATTCATAAGTAAAAGCAAAATAACGATATAAGTAACCAATCCAATATAATACTTCTTTATTATATTTAATTTTACCATATACCAAAGATCCATATTCTTTTTCAATTTCATCAAAAACATCATCAATAGTTAATGTATCATCTAAGAAAGATTCATTGTCTAAACTATTAACAATCTTAGATAGCATAAAGCGTCTAATAAACATTTCTGAACTTATAGTAACTAAATCAATTGAGTTTTCAAATATTTTTCCTTGGATATCACATAGTAATAATCCATCTTCATTTATTTCCTTCATTTAATATTTCTCCAATATATTTCCCTTTATTTTTATAATTAATTTTTGCAAGTTTGACTTTATCATTTCCAATGTTTAAAAATTTCAATTGTTCTTTTTGATAATATGTTTTTTCCTTCGAACATAAAAAGCATCTTTCTAATATAGTTAAATTTTTAATTGAATTAGGAGAAATAAATACGTATTGCTTGCCTAAATTAGTCGCTGATAAAGAATATCTTGCTTGTTCATCGGTAATATCACCATCAACAAATGTATCAATAATTTGAAACATTCGATTATCTGCGATAGGCGCAATTACATAGTCGATATCTTTAAATTGTTCTTTAATATCTTTCACTAATTTACTGTCTTTGTATTTATCTAATCTACCTCTAAAATAAGCTATAGTAAGCATCCATTTAGTATCTACTTCAAACTCTAACTTATTTAAATTAATAGGATTGAAATCAAGAAAATAAATTGATGGATGTTCAAATTTACACACAAATGTTGAAGATTTTTCATATGATTCACCACAATAAAATCCATGACCAAAATCATTGTTCTTTCTACCATAATTAATATCAATATCGCCTATTATTTCATCTTTAGATGCATGAACTAATAATATATGATGTTATTTTTCATACGTCAATAACTTGTTTGTGCATTTTTCACAAACAAGTTTTTAATATCAAAAATAAAACTCTTTATCAGGTGGAAAATCCATCAAATAAAGAGTTAATTATTTTAGTGTGAATTAGTCTAACTTTGTTATAGTTTTAGAACTTAAATTTAATTTATAAGTATGTGCATCGCCTAAAACCAATTTTGGAATATAATTCATGAAATATAAATTGTTATCTAATAATACTAAATTAGATCCATAATATTTTTGATCATAGCCAAATAGCATTGTTTGAGTTTTATCTTCAGTTGCATTCTTGCTTACTTTCCAGAATCCTGCGTTTTCTAAAGATGTTGCAGGATATGAATAATAATAGATATAATCGCCAACTAAAATCATTTCATTTGGATTAGTTTTACTACTTGCAATCTTAGTTTGATTTGTAAGTGATGCTAAATTAGTCTTTCTAATAGAATTTTCAATGGTGCCATTATAGATATAATATAAATCATTACCATCAAGGATAAATTGTTTTACATTTTCTACTTTTGAACTTAAGTTAGTTCCTTCCAATCCTTCAGTAGTAGAAGTAATAGAATTTGTAGTTACATATTCAATATCACCATTATCTTGGCCTGTACCTTTATTAATGTAATATAATTTGCCATCATTTAAAGTTAAGTTTTTTGCGCCATTAACGTCGGAGAATTTAACATATTCACTGCCGTCAACTTTCATTCTAGCAATTCCACCTGCCGCGCCTAATGCATTGTAATGAGTACCATAAATATAAGTTCCATCACTTACCATATCTCTCACGTCATTAGATGAAAGCTTTTTTGCTTCAGAATCAGTCTTTAAATTTATTGAATATAAATCATTATTAACTAATTTAGTTACTTGATTGAAATATAATGTATCACCATAGATATAGAAATCTGCGACTTTATCAGAAGTTAATTGATAGTTTGTTTTATTCTTTTCATCATATACATATAATGTTTTACCAGCATACATATTTAAATAATAGATTCTTCCATCATAAGAAACAGCTTGTCCACCTGTATTAACTGGAGTATCTTCAATAGGTTCAAAGTTTGCAAGAAGATCAGTTTCTTGTTTAGAAGATAAGTTGTATTTATAAATATGATATGTATCATTGCTTATATACATTAATGTTGTTGAATTTTGGAAATCAAAGCCAGATATTTTTGTTGAAGAAATAACTTGGGATTCTACCTTAGTTGTTAAATCAATCTTATAAATACCTAACTTATCATTAGATAATTTAGTTGTTAAATCGCAATTAGAATAATACAAGCATCCATTATTAATCTTTAAATATTCACCTGCATTATTTGTTAATTTAGTTACTTTTATTGTTGAAGAAGTAACATCAAAAGTTCCAATATAATCATTTAATGTACCATTAACATTGAAATATAAATTATTACCATTAATAACAAATTCATGAACCTTTTCTTCTAATACAACGCTTGAAGTATTATTTGTAAGATTTATTTTAGTAATATATTTTGTAGATTCATCAATAAAATAAGCAAAACTACCCTTAATAATTAAATTAGATGCTTTCTTATCATAAATTTTAGTGATAACCGCTTCATCACCTGAATTATCAACTTTATAAACACCCGCGGAAGCTCCTAATAAGGAATTAGATGTATAATAATAAACATTATTTGAATATTTTGCATAGTCAGAGATGCTACCAGAAGTAATAACACTTGAAACACTATCATCTGTTGTTGATATTTCTTTTACAGTATCAATAATTGAAGTATTTGAAATAAATCCTATTGTGCCATCACTATTTTTATTAATTTTTGATGGAGTTGCAAAAGCTAAACGTGTAATAGTTCCAGACTTATCAACTTTATACAATCTATTTTTATCCATTGCATTGCCAAAATAAACAGTGCCATCACTATTTGCATAGATAGCTAAATCAACTGATTTTTGTTTAATTGTTAATGTTGCTGTATATGTTTTTGATTTATAGTTTTTATTTGATAATACGCATTTAAAATTATAAGTTCCCGCGGCAACACAAGAAGTAACTTCCTTACCTGTTGAATCTGTGATAGTTACTTTTGTCGTTGTATCCGCAGGTATAAAGCCTGTTAATTTAATATCATCTTTATGTTCATTTCCATCAAATGTAACTTTCTTAGATTCATATTCTAAATTACCAAAATCCGCAGGAGTAATAGTTAAAGTTGCTGTATATGTTTTTGTATTGTAACCTTCTTTACTTACAATTGCAGTATAAACATAAGTTCCTACATCTGTATGAAGTTCATATCCTTTATATTCAACTTCAGCGCCATTTAATTCCATGTTAGTAGCGCTTAATTCACTTAATCCATGTTCTTGTCCATCATAGACAACTGTTAAACTTTCATAAGTAATATATTGGAAGTCTTTTAATGCTTCACTAGATGATGAAGTTGTTTCTCCTTTAGAACTTGATTCTTGACTAGTTGGAGCACTTGCTGATGAAGATTCAGTATTGTTAGAATTGCCACATCCTGCAATAGCGGTCAACGCTAGTAAGCTTAGTAAAATTATTTTCTTTTTCATAATAATCCCCCTATATGTAATATGATTTTAATATATGTGTATATATTATCAAGTATTTTCCCCTCTACAATTAGTAGAATAATTCTACTTTTCTTTATTAAAAGCAGTTTTACTATTTTTAATTTCTTTTACTATTCTTTACTATTCTTTACTATTTTGTATAAATTTAAAATCAATCTTAGTAAAAAAAGAGGCCTAAGCCTCTTAGTATTAATCAATATATTTTAAATCCTTTTCTTTTTTACAATTAACTAGTTTTGTTTGATTAAATGTAACATTAGTTATATGGCTATCTTCTAATCCTAATGCTTTAATACCATTCTCAGCATTATTAATTTCGATATTGTCAAAATTAAAATTATTTAAATCTAGGAGGAAGTTTGCTTAAAGGTTTACTTGTAGATGAAGGATAATCCATTGTTAATTCAATTCCATCTTTTACATTTGAAATACTTATATTATTAAAATAGATGTCTTCAACATATCTTCCTCTACCAGGTAATGATTTAACTCTTATGCCTCTTTCAACTCCATCGATAACTGAATCTTTGAAAGTTATATTTCTTACTCCACCAGACATGCCACTTCCAATGGCTAACGCATCATGGCCTTTGATGAATTTACAATTTTTAATAATGACATTAATACATGGCTTATTTACTCTTCTACCATCTTCATTTAAGCCGGAATTAATCGCGATACAATCATCTCCAGTTTCAAATAAGCATCTTCATTGAATATTGTTCCTGGATTTAATTTACCAGTAATGATTTCTTTTTTTATATAACTATAAGGTGTCATATGCTTATCTCCTGTGATATATCACAAGTATATTTGGACTTTTAAAAGACAATGTCAATAATTATAAATTTATTTATAATTGTAATTAAGAAAAGAAATTTATATAATA
Organism: bacterium; assembly: GCA_963623095.1. Classification (GTDB taxonomy): domain Bacteria; phylum Bacillota_I; class Bacilli_A; order RFN20; family CAG-449; genus UBA3210. The sequence goes on from CAVFKD010000024.1 coordinate 13,046, forward strand.
GTATTATTAAGGAAGGAGTGATCCTTATGATGTACAATTTCTATTTTGATATATCTGCGATATTTGTATTCTTGTTAATCATCTTTATTGCGATATATAAAAAGATGTATATTCTTAAAACAACTAAAATTCTTCTTCAAGCTAGTATAGTATCAATATTATGCTGCGTTGTTGAAATACTATATGCTTTTTCAAGTAACGATAATATAAGCATTATATATTTCACTTCTTATATCATATTAAGAAACTTTGTCTTGTTCTATTTCTTAGATTATATTATCTATACCTTACGAGCGAATGTTTTCTTAAAAAGAAATAAGTGGATATATAGTTTCTTAGTACCTATTGTTGCTTCAATGATATGTTTAATCATTAATTTATTCTCATATAGTTTGTTTAAGATTGAAAATCATGAAATGGTTAGAGGTAATTACGTTTGGATTATCTTTGTTATCGCTGGATATGTTATGATTTTGCCATTAATTACATTAATTCTTTCATGGAAGAATGTTATTATTAAGCAAAATAAGTTATTAATCTTTGTCGTATTCTATATCGCAGGATTAATTTTAGCCCAAGTATTCTTTAAATATATTTATTTTGAAATGTTTGGTCTATCTCTTGCCACCGCATTAATTGTTCTTACAATTGAAAGAAAAGAAGATTTAATCGCAAGTGGATTAAAATGCTTCCATGAAAAGTTATTCCAAACAGATATAAAAGTTTATTATAACTATGAAGTATCATTTAATGTAGTAATCTTTAAAATCTATAAATTCAATGTTCAAAAGGATATTATGACTCCTACGCAACTAGAAGAATTATTAAATAAATTTATTACTACTTTAGATAATTCATTAAATCTCTATCAATTAGAACATCGTTCTTATTATTTAAATAATGGTATATTCGCAGTATCTTTTAAAAAGAAACCAGAAGATATTAAAAAAGTATTACTTTCCACATTTGATTCTCAATGGGTAAGTGATATTGGGTTACAAGATATTCACGTATTAAGCGTTGATGCTTATGGTGATATTAAATCATATGATACATTTATTGATTTATGTTTCCATATGGAAGATTATGTTGATTTTGATTCAAAGAATAATTTCATTGTTTATAGTGAATACGCATTAACAAATAAGGTATTACTTGAATTATCTTATCCTGAATTAATCCAAAGAGCGATTATTGAAGATAAGTTTGAACTCTTCTATCATCCAATCTACAGTTGTGAAAATAATACATTTACTCAAGCAGAAGCTTTATTAAGACTTAAAACAAGTAATGGATATATGTTCCCTTCTAAGCTAATTGAAATCGCTGAAAAGAATCATAATATTGAAAAGATTACCAATATAGTCTTTGAAAAAGCATGTCAATTTATTATTAGTCCAGAATTTAAACATCTAAATTTAAATTATATCGAAATCAATGTTTCCGCGTTAGAAATAGTTAGAAAATCTTTCTCTGATCGTATGATTGAAATATCTTCTCGATATCAAATTAATCCAAAGAATATTTGTTTTGAAATAACAGAAACTGCTTCATTAATGGATGAAGAAATCTTCTTAAAGAATATGTCTAGATTAATTGGTTATGGATTCAATTTCTGTTTAGATGCATATGGATGTGGATATTCAAGCATTACTAGACTTATGAAATATCCTATAAATATTATTAAGTTTGATAAGAGTTTTATCTCTGACAACGAAGATCAAAAAATGAAGAGCGTTGTTATCAACCATATTAAAATGTTAAAAGAAATTGATAAAGACATCCTTATTGAAGGTATTGAAACACAAGAAACATTAGATTATTTCACTAAATTAGGTGCGAATTATTTACAAGGTTATTTCTTCTCAAAACCTTTAGCGAAAGATGAATTTATCACATTTATTAGAGAACATAAAAGTTAAGCAAAAACTTCTTACGTTACATGCGTAAGAAGTTTTTCTTTATCCATAAATTTATAATTCTCTTTTTATTATCTTCAAACAATAAAAATGTTTGAAGATAAGTAAAATCCGTTATTTTCCTTCAAATATATTGTTTTCAAACAATTTCAAAGCAAAATAAAACATCCTAATGGATGTTTATTTAAATATAATTAATTTTCTAAATGTATAATTTAATACTAAACCTATCGCAGTCGCGCATACTTTAGAAATAATATATCCCCAGGTTAAATTACCGATGAATATTACTTCCCATTGTAATCCTTTAGTAAACCATAAATCATTAACTAAGAAATTAAATAATATTTGGAATAATAAGACTAATATGCCGATTGTCGCGAAGATTAAGAAGTCTTTAAATGATTTACCCTCATTTTCATCTTTCTTGTCTTTATAGACAAATATGATGCTTAAGAAGTAATTTACAAATAAGCCAACACTGAAGCCTCCAATAGTTGCGATAGTATCTTTTACATTCCATGATCCAGCATTGATATTAGGTAATACCGCGGATAATAAATAAGAGATAAACCAATCGACTAAAGTAGCAAGTCCTCCGACTAATAAGAAACGTATAATTTCAAAAATTAAAGACTTGGTAGATTGCTTTTTAGGAGTTTGTTCAGGATTATTATTTACTACGTTTTCTTCTTCCATAAGTCACCTAAAACTTTCTATAGTCTTCTAATTTCCAGTTAGGATTCGCGGCAAGATCAAGATTTGCGAATACACCTTCATCATAAAGATAACTACCAACTTTTGCAATCATCGCTGCATTATCGGTTGTACACCATAATGGAGGAATAACTACTTCAACATCTTTATTTTGTAATCTTCTTACAACTTCACTTCTTAAATATGAATTCGCGGATACACCACCTGCAAGAACTACTTGTTTAATACCAAATTCATCGACTGCAGGTAAAGCTTTATCGAGTAATAAATCAATCGCAGTTTCTTGGAAAGAACAAGCTAAATCTGGGACATTGATCTTTTCTCCACGTTGTTCTAGATGATGAGCTAAATTAATAACTGCAGTTTTAATTCCTGAATAAGAATAATCATAACTTCCATCATTTAATGGACGAGGTAATTTATATGTGTGTTTACCTTCTTTAGAAAGGCGGTCAATTGATACTCCACCTGGATAAGGTAAACCTACAACACGAGCGACTTTATCAAATGCTTCACCTAATGCATCATCACGTGTTTCACCAATGATTTTAAAATCTAAATGTTTTTGCATTAATACTAATTCAGTATTACCACCTGAAACAACAATCGCTAAACAAGGGAATTTTAAATTAGCTTGGTATTCATTCGCATAAATATGTCCTGATAGATGGTGGACTGGAATTAATGGTTTATGATACATTAAAGCCAATGTTTTCGCACATTGTAAACCAACGTGTAATGCACCAATTAATCCAGGACCAGAAGTAACCGCGATCGCGGATACATCTTCCATTTTAATTTTCGCAGTTTCTAATGCTTCTTTTAAAACAACGCCGATATTTTCAACGTGTAAACGAGAAGCAATCTCTGGCATAACTCCTCCATATTTTTGGTGGATTGCAATTTGAGTAGATACGATATTCGCTAATAATTCGGTATCGTTTTTTAATACTGCAATAGATGTTTCATCACAAGATGATTCAATTGCGAGAATTATTTTATCCATATATCTAAACTCCTTTCATCATATATAAAGCATTTTCTCCATTGGAGTAATATGCTTTCTTTGTTAATACGTATTCAAAGCCATATTTTTGATATAGCGATATAGCTTTGGTATTTGATTCTCTAACTTCTAATGTGCATACAAAGCATTCTGCTTTTTTAAAATCACTAGTCATTTGATCAAGCATTTTTATCGCTAAACCGTGTCTAGCATATTTTTCATCAACACAGATTTTAACTAACTCTCCTTGATCAAATAAGATCCAATAAATAATAAAGCCAATTACTTTGTTATCATCGATAAGTACATAAGTAGATGAAAATTGATTCTCTTGGATTTCATAAATAAATTGTTCTTTGTTCCAAGGAGCAAGGAAGTATTTATTATCTAAAGAAACAATTTCATCAACATGATTAATATTTGCTTTTATAAGTTCCATATTAATCCTTCAAATAAGATGGTTTAACTTTCAATACATCTTCACTAGGTAGAAGAATTTCACTTAATGAATTCATACTAGTAACTACATCAGGAAGATTATTTTCCATTCCTAGATATTCAACATCACCAATAACTTCAAAGTCTTTATGTTCATTAATATAAGAAATAACTTCTTCATTTGTTAATACTTTATCTTCTAAGATAGTTTTATCGTGGTCATAAACACCGATATAACTTCTTTTACTACGAGCGTTCATTAAAGCGATAAATTTCTTATCTCTTCCTCCAAATACTCTTAAAGAAGATACACATTTTAATTTGATATTTTCATTCATAACCGCGATAGTTTTTGCGATTGTTAATGCAATTCTAATTCCTGTATAAGAACCAGGACCAATCGAACAAACTATTTCATTAAAATCATTTATTTCTAAATTAGTTTCTTTTAATGCTTTTTCTAATTCAGGAATCATCAATTCCGATTGGCGTTGCCAACATGCAAAAGAAGTCTTATAAATGATATTATAATCTTTAGAAATACCAATTGATAAATCAGTATTTGAGCTATCCAACATTAATGTTAACATTTAAATTCCTCCTTTAAACGATTCATAAGATGATCATATTTTTTATATTCGTTCTTGATAATAAATTTTCTTTTATTATCATCTAAGATTGTAATTTTGATTTCTAATGGTTCAAAAATCATTTCTTTGATGAATTTACCCCATTCAACAATACATAATCCATCGCCTTCAATTACTTCTTCAAGTCCAATTGAAGCATTGGTTCCATCTTCTAATCTATATGCATCGATATGATATAAAGGTAATCTACCATCAAAATAACATTTTAAAATATTAAAAGTAGGGCTTGATACATTGTCATTAATTTTTAATGCCAAAGCGATTGATTTAGTCAAGGTTGTTTTACCTGCGCCTAAATCTCCATCTAAAGAATATAAAGCACCCTTAAAAGCTTCTTCACCAAGTATTTGACCTAGTTTAGAAGTATCATTTAATCCATTTGATAAAATAACTAATTCCATAAGTGCCTCCAACAGTATTAATTATATCACTTAGAACAATTCTTGATATATCAATTTTTATGAATATATTCATAAATAATTAAAAACTATAGGCTAAGCCTATAGTTCTTCATCATCTTCATAATCACCAAGCATTTCTTTATCTTGATGAGCGCTTAGTTCTTCAAACTTCTTATAATATTCAATCATGATATTATCATCATAAGGATAAGCATTATCTTCCATAAGTTTTTTAGAATGAGCATTTGCAAGTTTAATGACCTTATCTAAATCATCTGAATAACTATATTTTTTACGATGAAATTCATATTCTTTAGAATCTAGTTGTAAGATTGATTTATCTGGCATTAGTTTTAAATCTAAGTCATAATCAATATATTTGATACAATTCTTATCAACAATACTAGGAGAAGCGATATTGCAATAATACATAATTGCGTTTTCTTTAAACATCGCGATAAAGTTATACCATTCATGAAAGAAGAAGAATGATATAGCAGGTTCTCTTGTGAACCATCTTCTACCATCCGCTTCGATAACTTTATTACAAGTTGATGCAGTAACTATAAAATCATCATTATAGTCAACTATCATCGCGCTTTCCCAAGTTCTATGAAGTGAACCATCGTGTTTGTAGCTTTGGACATGTATCCATTTTCCAATTAAATCTTCTTTTAACACGTTAACTTCCTCACTTGTCGAGTAGATTATAACAAAGAAAGCAATTAAATTAAATAATTATACTTAATTTTATATTTAAACGACTTATAGATAGAATTTAAAAAGCTTACAAGTATTACCCTGTAAGCTTAAGAATTAATTTATCAATCACTCGAACAATTTATTCTTGTGCTTCTAAATATTGAATAATTTGATCAGAAGACATATTTTCTTTATTAATGATAAACACATCAATATATGTATCATAATCGCTTAATATTTTATTGAGTAAAGCATTATTTAATGTAACACTAGATGTTATACCATTATTCTTCTTCATATCACTAGGATAATCAGAGAAGTTAGAATCTATATCATTATCTTCTTGAATAAACATCATAGGTACTAATACTTCATTAGCTACATACTTATTATTTTCACTATCATATGTATAATAGAATCTTGAACGTAATTCAATATCATATTTTCTACTAGTTTTAACTGCAAGCTTAGAATTATATGCAGGAGTCAATAATTTATCTCCACCATTTAAATATACATCACATGTACTTCTACTTGATTTATTACTATCAGTTTTATCGGTAACTTTAATTGAATTAATTCCAGAAATATCCCATAAATTAAACCATAAAGTATTATAAGTGCCAGTAATGCCAAGGATAGTTTTTGTTTCTCTAACTTCGTATCCAATTAATTTACCTTCACTAGCTTTGTATAATTCATTAACATAACCATCAAAAGCAACCATACCACTTGCTTTATTACCAACTACAGTAACATAATCGTTTTCAACATAGAAATCAGCGCAAGCCTTAATCTTATCGCTACCATTATATGTTGTATATTCATAGATATGTCCAACTGTTTTATTGTTACTATTATCGATGGAAAGATAAGAAGATCTAGAAACAGTTTTTCCAGAAACAGTAATACCATATGTAAGTGCTAGTTCATAATAATTATCTTTAATGACATATTTTAATTTATAATCATCACCTAGAGAGACAAACATAGTTTTTGTTTCAGTTGCTAAATCATAAGTCATCTTAACTACTGGTTTAACACTTCCAATACCAGGAACAGTTGTACTAGTTTTAACATTAACTTTGAAAGTCATTTTATTATTTTCAAATTCAAATAATCCATCATAACTATCTCCGCTAAAATCATAACTAATACTTTCAGCATATGAGTTGTCAATATAAATCTTGACTGCGTTTCCTGCAGCATTTAATGCAGTTTGAGCGACATTAAATACATTTGCAATTTGAACGCTTTGGTTAATATTTTCAATAACCATTTGCCATTGTTCACCATAACCTTGAGTTAATATACTTGAAACTTGAGTATCATTTTTAAAGTCATAATTAATATCATTAGCATCAACAATATTATTTGCGTAAGTTGGAGCCATTGCCTTTGGTAAATAATCATATGCAGTTGCAGTTTCTATTTTAGTTAATTTTTCAAAATAATCTTTGAGCGTTTGTACAAGTAAACTCTTAATATGATCTTTAGTTTCATTAATAACGGTTGTTAATGTAGGAACAACATCTTCTAACTTTGTAATATTATTTAATTTAGTTTTTTCTTGAGCGGCAAAATCCTTTAAATCTTGCTTAATAGTTTCATTAGGTAATTTATCAAGTCCTTCATTAACTACTTCATCAAGTTTATTTAAAGCTATCTTCTTAGTTTCAGTTAAAGCAAAATTTTCTAAATCTTGTTTAATTTCTTCAACACATGGATTTACTTCATCTAAATCATCAATAGCTTCAAGCTTTTTCTTTTCATTATTATAGAATGTTTTAACATCCTCTTTTAATTCATCATAAGGAATTCTATCTATTAAGGCACTTAAATAAACATCTAAAGTCTCAATAGCTTTGTTTTTTAACGCAATTAAAGCTTTTTCAATTTCTTCTTTTATAAATGCTTTTGTATCATTAACAATGCTGTTATAGGTGGTAATTAAATCTTCAATAGTTGATACAGATGCAAGTTTAGTAATTTGACTATCATAATAATTTTTAACAGAAGTTTTTAATGTTTCATCAGTAATTTTATTAATAAGAGGATTTATAATCTCATCAATTTTACTAATAATAAAAGTTCTTAAAGTTGTATCAATATATTCTCTAATATCTTTATCTATTTTATTTGATAAACTTTGTGCCTCAGTTAAAGAATTAATACTATTAATATAATTTAATTCTGTTTGATAAAATTCATTAATTTTTGTTTTAATACCTTCATGAGTAATTTTTTCTGTTGGAGTTTTTACTAATCCATCTAATTTTTTAATGCCTTTCATTTTTAAAGAAGCGATTTCTTCTTCATCACTATTTTTAGAACTAGATGATTCTACGATACTTGCAGAACTTGTTTTGCTTTCCGATGTTATTGATGAACTAATATCACTTCCTCCACATGATGTTACTTGTGTAAGTGCGCAGACGCTTATTAAAGATAATAACAATATTTTTTTCTTCATATAATCCCCTTTTTTTATTTATTAATCTTACGAGCCTTTTCAACTGCATCAGCCATCTTATATTCACATATTTTATTATGTTCTATAACTTTATTTTTGCTGTTAGATTTAGCTATATAATAAAGTATACCAGGTATAATAAAGAATAATCCTAATAAAAGAGTTGTACCTATAGAAATTTCAGGAACTGGTTGAATTTCTTTCTTTGCTAGTTCGTATTCTGTATCATATTTACGTAATTCATAATAATTTTTCATATCAGTTTCACGCGCTAAAATATAATAATTATGATGCGCTTTCCCACTACGTCTAGATACAGTATCTGTAAGTTGCCAACCGAATACTCCTGCAATTTTTACATAATCTTGGTTGTCATAAGTTGTAATTTGTTTTGTTTCTATCATAAATTTATTCCTTCCCTTTTAAATTTTTACACAATGCAAATGGATATACAAACACGCTTAATATAATACTTAAAACTGTTGCAAAAGCTGCGACTAATAACGCAATAATTATTGATAAAAAGAAGAAGAAAATTTTCATTACAATCAAGAATATTACGCCATCTAAATCTGCAGAAAAGATAATTCCCGGCATATCAACAAAGCCCCATGTAACAATTTCTAACCATAGTTCAGGTAAGAAAGTGTTATTTAGAATCATAGTAGAAATAAACGTATAGCCAAAGATGGTCATAATACTCCAACCTATTCCTGATTCATTGAAGCCTTGAACAAAGCTGATAATAGCAAAAACGATTGATAAAACAGCAAATATGCCTCCAACAACAAAAGATATAATCCTTTTAGATTTGAACTTTGCATCTTTTGCAGATTTTTCTCTTTCTTTTTCTTTCTTAGTGGTCATTACATAAATTTCATTACAATCTTTACAATAATTTTTCTTAGACTGCTCTATGATTTTCTTATCGCCATTATAATAAGTATCATTAATCACATCAACACGATAAACTTGTTCGCCTTCCATAATCGATTTACCACACCAATCACAAACTGCGATTACTTTTTTAGGAAGTTCTTCTTTTTCTGAATTGGTTATTTCTTCTACAGTTTGTTGTTCAACTATTTGTTGAACCTCTTCTTCTTTCTCTACTTCAAATAAATCATCAATCGAACATTTTAATACTTGGGATATTTTTTTAATCATATCCAATGAAGGTTCACTAGATTCGTTCTCCCATTTAGAAACTGCTTGATACGTAACATGTAATTGTTCTGATAAATCTTTTTGTGTCAATCCACTTTTTAATCTATATTCTTTAATTTTATTACCAACACTCATAATCACACCTCGATAACTATTAATTAAATTGTATAAGTTATTTAGCAAAAATTAAATAAACAAATAATTGAATTGCTCAACCGTTCGTTGAATTGCTACAAATTCAAGGAAAAATTAAATTCTAATGTTGAATAATTCATATGGCTAATATAAATATATTAGAGTATTGTTAATTTAATCATAATTTCCATTTTGCACATTGTTTCAAATAATGTTTTACAAACAAATAATATAACAAATTCATATTTTTTTCAAACGCCATATAAAAAATACAATCATTAAGCTTCTCTTATTTTTGAAGTTAATAATTGTATTTTTATTTTTTGTATTAATTTATGAAGTTAATAATTTAATCAAGTTTTTGGCATTAGCCAACATTTACTTTAAAGAGCTAATAATTAACTATTAGTTAAATGTTCAACATATAAGATGTGGTTTTTATTCATCTTTA
>CAVFKD010000025.1:0-22334 GCA_963623095.1 bacterium
AGACATGGTAAAGCTTTAATCGCGTTATTAGATCATTATTTTAATAAATAATTTTTCTTGGAAGGTGGAAACATCTTCCTTTTTTTTCGCAAAGAAAAGGACTGTTATTAATCTATATTAAGATTTTTAACAGTCCATATTTTTTTATAATGCGATATTATAAATGCATGTAGAAGCCATTGTAATCATTGTGAAGAAGATTGTGTTAATAAAGACACCTAACCAAATTGAATGAGTCTTTTCAAGTGTTCTTCTTTGAATGACACTCATGAATACTAATGTTAAGATTAATCCTTGTACTAAGATTCCGTTTAATGAGAAGTTAGGATAAGGAGCAGTACCGGTATTATATAATACTCCATATTGGTAGAGTAAGAATAATGCAGAAGGTAATGTAATAACAATTATTGCCCATAAATCCGCTTTAATTCCTTTTTTACCTGCAGTTGCAAATGCAATAGTAATTCCAGAGCATAGATAGAATACAAAGAATAAAGGCATATATTTTAATGCAGTAACAAATTGATTGTTGTTAACTAAATTGAATGCATAAGTGTATACACGATAATCTGTTTTAAATATTACTTGAGTTAAGAAAATAATTAACCATGCACCAAGACATACAACAATCGCGGTTATGAAATTAAAGATTACTTTGCCAAAACTTGCTTTTAATCCTAAATGACATACTTGTCTATCTTTAGAGATAAAGAAGTAATTAATTAAAGTGAAGATTAATCCAAGTATACCTGAAGCCATAGCCCAATAAACGATTGTATTAATACTTGGCGCGGACCAATATTTACTTCCTGAAGTAATTATATTCGCTCCATCAGTTACTAACCATTTGAAGATATAAGTTACTAATCCAACAACTGTAATACCGACAAAATAGTGACCAAATGTTGATTTTGTTTCTGCATCATCTTTATGCAATGCTTTAATAACAACATAAGCAATACCTAAACCTAATAATGCAACTATTAATGTATAAATAATTATTTTTGAGAAGTTTATCGCTAGATCCATACCACTTCTATTCATCAATGGAACAATTAAGTAAGCATTGAATAAAATAGAGAACCAAGTAACGATATTAGAAATGATTCTTCTTGGTTTAGAATTCTTTTCAACTGGAACAATTTCATATATGTCAGTCGCAACTAAACTAACAACAGGAGCCCCAACTAGTAATCTAGTTCCTCCAACCATCGCGCCAACTAATGCGAATAAACCAATACAAGTAAATACTTCTTTTAACCACCAAATTTGTCCAGATTTTGAAACAACGCCATAAGTTGATGGAGTATTTAAATTATGTAATTTTAATTGATATGTAAATGCGTGATCATAGAATTCAATCATTCTGCTAGTAGCTTCTGGTGACCAAGTATTATATGGGTGATCACCTTTTACTTGATAAATAATTCTTTCACCATATCCTTCAACAACACTTTCTTCATCTGTATAAGCAGTGTTTGTCGCAGGGTCTACTTTATAGAAAGTATTAGCTTTACCTTTAGAAGTTAAACCTAACATTGAATAACCAACTTCATCAGATACATAATCTTTTTTAATTACTTCTTTATCGTCAGAATTATTAAAGAAGAATTCATCAAATTCACCAGCGATAGTTCCACATGTTCTATTCTTATAAGCTTTATAAGTTGATTCATATGTACCACCTGAATAAGCTTTTGTATAGAAATCAACATATCGATAATCGGCACCTACGGCAAGAGTTGCGACAATTTTTTGTGATGTTGATTTACCAAAGTCTAATTCGATTTGATCAAATGCTGTTGCAAGTTCACTAGAGAAACCACCCATTGAGTGACCAGAAACTGCAATCATACCAGTACCATCACTTGATTTTAAAACATAATCTTGTGAATACATGTATTGTACTGCATCATATACAGACCATGCATAGAAAGTGAATGAAGATGGTGTATCCCAAGTTGAATCACCATGATCGTATTGATCAAAAGCAAATACAACATAACCTCTTCTTGCCATTTCAATTGCAGGTGCTTCTTCAAATTCTTTGGAATTTAAATAGCCGTGAGTTAGAACGATACATGGTGCAGGATTATCTTTATTAACATTTCTTCCTTTGTAAATGTAACCAGATAATTTAGCATTTACCATGCCATTTTTTTCTTCACCTAGGGATAGTCTAAATGGCTTTTTGGAATCTTCTACATCTTTGTATGTTTCTTCATAGAATTCATCCATATCAACAGTGATAGAACTTACTTGATAAGAAAATCCTCCACTTTGAACTAAGGACGCGAAGAAAGAACAAAATAGACACACAATTAAACTAATGATTAATAGCCCAGATGAACCTTTAAAAAGTTTTTTGAGTTTCATATTATCCTCCGTGTTTTTGCGTTATGTAAACGCTTACATTTATATAATATCATTTATTTATTACTTTACAAGATAGAAAAAATATAGAAAATTTTATAAAATTAAAAAAAGTAGTTAATTTTAACTAATTTTTAATATTATTTGATAAATTGGTAAAAATATATTTAATTAGGAGTCGATATGAAAAAGATAAATTATTTAAAAGAGAATGGAACTATATATCTAGTTGCTCCTTCATTTGGATGTGTTACTGAACCATATAAAACTAGATTAGGTTATGCGATTGATAATTTAAATAAAGAAGGATTTAATGTCATTGAAGGACCTAATATTTATTTGGCAAAAGATAAAACTAGATCCAATAGTCCTAGAAAGTGCGCATTAGAATTTAATGAAGCTTATTTAAAATCTGACGCTGAAGTTATTATTTCAGTTGGAGGAGGAGAAACAATGTGTGAAATTCTTCCTTATATCGATTTTAATAAGATAAAAAAAGCACCAAGTAAAATCTTTATGGGATTTTCTGATAATACTAATTTAACTTATACATTAACTACTATATGCGATGTATATTCTTTATATGGAGTTAATGCAGGTGCATATGCATTTAAACCATATTTATATGGAACTAAAGATAGCTTAGAAGTATTAATGGGTAAAAAGAAAGTAATTGAAGGTTATCCATATTGGGAAAAAGAAAAATTCCCTGAAGCTAAAGAAGATCCTTTATGCCCAAGTAATTATTCTAAAGTTAAAAAGATAATTACTTATCCTAAAAAAGATGAATTATCTTTTGAAGGTAGATTAATCGGAGGATGTTTAGATTGCTTATTAACTTTATGTGGCACTAGATTTGATAAGACAAAAGAATATATTGAAAAATATAAAGATGATGGCATTATTTTCTTTTTAGAAAGTTGTGATTTATCTCCACTTGATATTCAAAGAGGCTTATTTCAATTAAAAGAAGCAGGATGGTTTAAATATATTAAAGGATTTATTATTGGACGTCCTTTAGATTTTGATTCTAAACCATTTGGAGTAGGTCATATTGAAGCATATAGAAATAGCTTAAAATGTTTTAATGTACCATTATTAATGGATTGTGATTTAGGACATTTTGATCCTTCTATGCCTATTGTTACAGGCGCAAAAGCAAAAGTAGTATATAGAAATAAAAATATTGTAATAGAGTATTTAGATATCTAAATAAAAATACTTTAATTTACATGAGTTAATAATTTTGTTATTATATTCGGTGGGAGTTATGAAATATGAACCATGTATTTATTATTAATCCTCTTGCAGGACCATCAAATCAAGTAGATAAAACAAAAGCGGTAATTGCTTCTTTAGAAGGTATTGAACCAATTATTTATGTTACAAAATCAAAAAAAGATGCTTCTGATTATGTAAAAAAATTCTGTAATGAGCATCAAAATGAAAAAACAAGATTCTATGCCTGTGGAGGGGATGGAACAATCAATGAAGTATTAGTTGGTTTAATTGGTCAAGATAAAACAATATTTTCAATGACTTGTTATCCTGTTGGAACTGGCAATGATTATGTAAAAATTTTTGGAGGAGAAAAGAAATTTCTTTCTTTACAAAATTTAGTTTCTAATGGAATAGAAAAAGAAGTAGATGTTATGTCTATTAATAATGGACAAACTTATTCTATTAATGTTGTTAATTATGGCTTTGATAGCAATGTTGTTAAAGTTATGGAAAGAATTAAAAGAAATAAGAATACTTCTAATGAAAAAGCTTATATGAGATCTGTTTTAGAATCAGTTATTCATTACCGTAAAAACGAAGGTGAAACCTTAGTTGATGATGAAAAAATGAATGATGAATATTTCTGCTTTGGAACTATCGCGAATGGCCAATATATCGGGGGACAATTTAAAACTGCACCTAGATCAATATGCGATGATGGAGAAATGGATTGCTTAGTTTGTAAACCTATCTCAGCATTTACATTAATTGCGTTATTAAATAAATATAAAAAAGGTAAACACTTAGATAGTAAAAGATTAATGAGAAAGTATCTTAAATATAAAAGAAGTAGTGGTAAGGTAGAAATATTTGGTCCAGAAGATTTTTGTATTTCCGTTGATGGAGAATTAATCTTTGGTACTCATTTTGAAATAACCAATATTAAAAAAGCTATTACATTTGTATATCCTAAATAACTCAAAGCTAAAAACTTTGAGTTTTTTTCTTGTAAGCACTTTTACAAAAATATTTATTTGTTAAATGTTAATTATTTCTTTAACTTTTAAATTAAAGGACTATAATATTTGAGTGCTTATAAGGAGATTATTTATTTTATGGACTTTGTTTCTGTATTATTACCAATCGCTTTAATCTTATTAGTATGTAAGTCTTTGGCAATTCTTTGTAGAAGATTCGGTTTACCACAAGTTGTCGGTTACTTGGTAGGCGGTATCTTACTAGGACTTGTCAAGATGATTCCAAGTATTGGAAGTTATATCTTTAGAGATGATGGACTTGACGGATTAGGATTTTTAGCAAAAGTTGGTGTTGTATTAATTATGTTTAGTGCAGGACTTGAAACTGATTTAGGAAAAGTTAAATCAACTGGAATTAAATCAATTTTAATTACTCTTGCAGGTGTTATTGTACCTATGGGACTTGGTTTCTTAGTTACAATGTTCTTCCTCGAAGGAGGATATTCCAATATTGGTGAAAACTATAAAGAAGCTTTAGCGTATGGTTGTATTTTAACTGCAACTTCAGTTTCTGTTACTGTTGCAACTTTAAAAGAACTAGGAAAACTTGATACTGAAATGGGAACTTGTATAGTTTCTGCGGCTATCTTAGATGATATTATTGGTGTTGTTGTTTTATCTTTAGTTTTAGGCTTAGATGGTGTTACTGGTGGTACTAGCGCAACATTAGTAAAAGTATTTAATTCTTGGAACATGAACCAAGCTGTTTCTTCAGTTCTTGGTATTGTATTATTCTTTGTTTTATTTGTTCCACTTGGAATTGTTCTTTCTAAATTCTTCCAAAAATTATCAAAGAGATATGATCATCATAGAAGAATTCCAGTATTTGCGTTAGCTATTTGCTTTACATATGCTTGGATCGCTGAAGAAATCTTTGGTGTTGCAGATATTACAGGTGCTTTCTTAGCGGGTATTTTATTATCAAGCAATATTGATAAAGGTTATATTGATAGAAGAACTGATATCTTTACAGGATTCTTATTTGGACCTGTATTCTTCGCGAATATCGGTATTACAATGAGTTTTGATAACATTGATGGTTCATTTATCTTACTTGGTGTCTTATTTGTCGTAGTTGGTATTTTAGGTAAATTACTTGGATGCGGACTTGTGGCAAAAGCATGCGGATTTAATTTAAAAGATTCAGCATCTATTGGTGTAGGCATGATGGTAAGAGCGGAAGTTGCTTTAGTTTGTTGCGAAAAATTAAAATCAGTAGTTAATCCTAATATTACAACTTTCGTTGTTCTATTAATCTTAGTTACTTCATTAGTCGCACCTATTTTATTAAAATTATTAAATAAACCAACAAATGAAGATGCAGGAGTTACTCCTCCATTAAATTAATTTTAAAAAAATAGAAAGATAGCCTTTGGCTATCTTTTCTTTTGTTGTATAATGTTATTATTCTTAGGAGTGAATATGACTAAAACTTTAGATATGACTAAAGGAAAAGAATGGAAGTTGATTGTAACTTTCGCAATTCCTATTTTCTTTTCCAATTTATTTCAATCTTTATATAACATTGTCGATTCAATTATTGTTGGTAACATGGTTGGACAAGAAGCTCTTGCCGCGGTAAGTTCTTCTGGAAATCTAATTTACCTCTTTAATTCTTTTTTCATTGGATTATCTTCAGGTGCTGGGGTAGTCATTGCTAGATACTTTGGCCAGGGAGATAAGACAAACATGCGAAAAGCAATCCATAACGATGTTTTAGTAGGACTAATCGCAAGTGTTATATTAACAATCGCTGGAGTATTTTTATCTCCATTGATGTTACAAGCAATGAACACTCCAAGTGATGTTATTGATAAATCTATCGCCTATTTTAGAATTTATTTCTTTGGTGTTGCAGGCGTTATTTTATATAATGTATTCTCTGGCATTTTACAAGCTTTAGGAGATTCTAAAAGACCATTATTATTCTTAATTATTTCTTCTTTGTTAAATGTAGGATTAGATGTATTCTTTATTAAAGTATTTTCTTTAGGAGTTGAAGGTGCATCATATGCGACTATTATTTCTCAATTTGTTTCAATGACTTTGGCTTTTATTACTTTATTAAATAAGAAGACTGATTATTATATATCATTTAAAGAACTTAGATTTGATAAGACTATTTTAAAAGAAATTTTATATAATGGTATTCCTTCTGGAATACAAAATTCTGTTATTGGACTAGCCAATGTATTTATTCAATCAAACATTAATTCATTTGGATCAACTGCGACGGCAGGATGTGGAGCATATTCAAAGATTGAAAGTTTTGCTTTCTTACCAATTACTTGTTTCCAATTAGCCCTTGCAACCTTTGTTTCACAAAATTTAGGTGCAGGAGAATTAGATAGAGCCAAAAAAGGTAGTCATTTTGCAATTATAACTTCTTGTATTATCGCAGAATGTATAGGCATTATAAATTATTTCTTAGCCCCTTATTTTATTCAATTATTCGTATCGACTTCTTCATCTTCTTCTACCCAAGAAGTAATTAATAATGGTGTAACGGCATTAAGAACAGTATGCTTCTTTTATCCTTTACTTGCTTATGCCCATTGTACCGCGGCTACTTTAAGAGGTGCAAGACATGCATTAATCCCAATGGTAGTAATGCTTGGCATATGGTGTATCTTTAGAGTGGGATATGTTACATTTATGATGAATGTAGTCGCTCATGAATTATGGTTACTTTATACTGCTTATCCAGTTACATGGGGTATATCAAGTGTTATCTATTTTATCTTCTATCATTTCTCACACTGGGAAAATAAAAAACTTTGGAAGAAAGTATCAACTTTATAATTAATTATTGTATAATAATCGCGGTTAGAAATAATCTAATCGCTTTTATTTAGTTTTAATTAAGTTTATTTACTTATATTAGAATTATAAAAGGAGGCATTGTTATGAAAAAACAAATTTTAAAATGTTTAGTTCTTTCTAGCGTATTATTACTTTCTTCATGTAGCTTTTTTGATTTTTTAAGTAATTCTTCAAATAATAATCAAGAAACAAGCAGTGAAATAACTTCAAATATTAATTCAAAAGGCAATTATTTTGATTTTACTAGTTCAGAAAAAGAAATATTAAATTATGAATATGGTTTTGTAATTCCATTTGTTGAATGCCAAGACTATGTTTTAGAATATGATTCAGGCAATGCAGGTTATTGTTACTTAGCCCAAATATCAAGTTCTACTTTTACATTCCGTCGTTACTTAAGTCAATTTAAGACTAATTATACATATGATGGATCATTTTATTCTAATGGTTTAACTTGGTATCAATTTACTTATAATGATTGCACCATTTTCTTAACTAATTATTCTGAATATGGTACTAATTATATTCAAGTAAATATCCAAAAAGAAAATTCTGGAGATGAGAATGATAATTTATTAACAAACCATGGCAAAGGCTTACCAAGTGGAAAAGATGGTGTATTTGATGTAGACTTTACTAAAGGTTTAATCAAAAATGTTACAGAACAATATACTTATTCAGGTGGTTGTCCAACAACTACAGATGGTAATGAAACTTTAAATGTTTTAGTTATTCCTGTTGAATTTAAAGATTGTACAGCTTCAAGTAAAGGTTATACTTTAAGCGCATTAGAAACTGCATTTAACGGTAGCAGCGACACTCTTGATTATTATTCATTAAAAGATTATTACTATACTTCATCTTATGGAAAATTAAATATTAATTTCGATATTATGGATTCTTGGTATCAACCAAGCCAAAAAAGTTCATATTATAAGAACGCAACATTTAGATATGGTGCTTCTACATTAGATAATGGTGAACAAATTATCTTAAATGAATTCTTAATAGATAATGATTCCAAGATTGATTTTTCTAAATATGATTCTGATAACAATGGAAGTATTGATGCAGTAATCATGGTTAATACTTTAGATATTGATTCTACTGGTGAAAGTCAATTTAATTGGGCATTTAGATATTGGAATTATTATGTAGATGGAAATTATGAACCTTATAAATATGATGAAGTTTATGTTGATGACTACTTATGGGCTTCATATCAATTCTTATATGAAGTAGGTAGTACAGGTGATTATACAGGCAATAAGAATCCAACAAATACATATACATTCTTACATGAATTTGGACATGTTTTAGGATTAGATGATTATTACGATACTGCATATCAATCAACTGGACCATTAAACAAATTAGATATGATGGATTCAACAGTTGGTGATCAAAATCCATATTCAAAGTTCAATTTAGGATGGATTACTTCTTCAAGACTTATCACTGGTGATAATGTAACTGTCGATTTACAAAATTATGAAAATTCAGGTGATACAATTATTATCGCGAATGACTGGGATGAAGAATTAGGTTTATATCAAGAATATTATGTATTGATGTATTATACTAATGATAAATTAAATAAAAAAGGTGGTTATTTCACTGATGAAGGTATTTTAATGTATCATGTTAATGCTTCATTAGAACAAAAAACATATTATGGAGAAACTTATTATGATGTATATAATAACAATACATCTTATACAGGTGTATCTGGTTATGGCACAAAGAATAATTTAGTAGAATATGTTAAATATTCATCAAAACAATATGTATATAAAGTAGGTAATACTTCATCATCTTCAATAACTAATTCTTATGGTGAAAAAATACCTTATACATTTAAAGTAGATTCATTAAGTGATTCAAAAGCAACTTTAACATTTACAAAAGTGAATTAAGCAAGGTCATCCTTGCTTTTTTCTATTAAAAATCAAGTTATTATGATAGAATACTTTCGAGGTAAAAAATATGGAAGAAGAATTAATGAGATTACAAAAAGCAATGTCACAACTTGGACTTTGTTCTAGAAGACAAGCGGAAACTTTAATCGATGAACACAAAGTAAAAGTTAATGGGGTAATTATCACTGAAAAAGGTGTAATGGTATCTTTAAAAGATAAAATAGAAATCATTGGAAATAATACAAATACTAAAGAAATTAGTACTAAAAAAGTAACTTTCTTATTTAATAAACCTTTAGGAACTGTTTCTTCAAGCAAAGATGATCGTGGAAGAAAAACTGTTATTGATTTCTTTTCTAAAGAACCTTATAGACTTTATCCAGTTGGAAGACTTGATTATAATACATCAGGTGCATTACTTATTTCTAATGATGGAGAATTGACTAATTTAGTTACTCATCCTTCTACTCACTTAGATAAAACATATATCGCGACCATTGATGGAAGAGTGAAAGAAGAACACTTAAAAGAACTAGAAAAAGGTGTAATGTTAGATGATGGTATGACTGAACCTGCGATAGTCAAAACTTTAAGAATTAATAATACTCAATCTTTAATTTCTATTACAATTCATGAAGGAAGAAATAGACAAGTAAGAAGAATGTTTGAACATTTTAACTACCATGTTAAAAATCTTCATCGTGAATCAATTGGCTTTTTAAATCTAAATGGTATTGAAAGAGGAAGCTATCGTCAATTAACAGATATGGAAGTAAGAATGATTAAAAACATTTGCTTATCTAATAAGAAAAACAATGTTATTCCTGAATATAAGAAGAACAAATAAGAAAAACCTCAAGTTGAATGCTTGAGGTTTTAATTTGCTTATTGAAAAATATTAAATAATGGAATCATAATTTGAAAAAATATTTAATATGGAACGTTCTTGCTTAATTCCATAATCTTTATTAAATGTTACTTTTTTCACTTCATATCTTTCTTTATCATCAAAATCATCATCCTTATATTCCATTACTGCAAGATATAATTTATCAAACTTTGATGTTAAATATAATTTTTCATAATATTCTTTTTTTATAATAGACGTGTCATTTATTTCAATTGTAAATTGTAAACTATCATATAATTTAGCGCATTGATCTTCGACTCTTGGAATTATGTAAAATTTAGTTTTAGGTAACAAATATAAAGTTAAATGATTTTTATCAATTATTTGAATTTTAGAAGTGTAATTCATTCCGGTAAATTGATGATAAATTACAGTCATTAAGTCATAGATATTGTCAAAATTATTTATATTTAGATCGATTGAACTTTTATCGATTTCATCAATTATTATATTAATACGATCTTGTACTTTGTTATCACCGATATAATCAGAAAATCTTCTTCTTAATTCTATTGTTGACTTTGCCATATATAAATTACAAAGAGAATAATAATTTGCGTTTTTAAGATTCTTTAATTTAATATTCCTAGAAATAGATCCTAATCTTAAATATACATCCGGTAATTTCGCGTTAATTGAACCACAGGAAAAATGTCTATATTGACTTCTTAATAGGGTATAAACTAATGAAAAAGCATAATGATAATTTTTATAAAAATCATTTCTTATAGAATAAATATCCGCGACTTTATATGTTGCTTCAATTACACCTTGATCTTTTGCAATGGAAAAATGAGCAAGTGATTTTAATAGCGCTTGAGGGTCTTCTTTACGATAATAATAGTAGATATATCCAAGCGTATTTTCAGCATATTCATCACCATAATCATTCGCGAGAATTAAAAGAAGTTCTTCCGCCTGATATGTATCTCTAGGAGTATATTTACTACCTTCATAACAATCGTAAGCTTTATTTCTAACAGGATAAAATAATTTTCTTTTGATACCGATGGAAACAATATTTTGATAACGAGATATTTGTTTTATTAAACCGGTTTGTCTAATAAAGTCTTCATCTCCTTGATAGGTATAACAAAATTTATTGATAAATTCATCATCATATAAATTATCATCTTTTGTTAATGAATGATTCATGTATTTATCTAATTTTTCTTCTAAATATTCAACAGTATATTCATTATCTTGGCATAGAGTGAAAATATAAAATATAACTCCGTTAAACGAATCGATGAAAATATCTTTTTTTAATGAATAAAGATAATTAACAACCTTTGGTTGATCATTCAGCATATTAGTAATTGTATATGAATTATCGGTTTTGATTAATTCTTTTAACATCTCATAAGTTATTGAAACTTTATCAGAAATAATGTAATTAGTATGAACATCATTTTTTAAATAGAGATTGAATAAATCAATAAATTTTATTTTTTCTGGGATTAAATAACTTATTGCGTTTAATGAAAGTTCTTCATCTTCATAATAAATAACTGCATCCTCAATGTTGTTTTCATCAATGGATTCAATATCGCTTTGATCTAAATATATTATTTGATTTGTTTTAATTATTTTATAAAATCCAGTTTCCATATTATTCTCTCCAATTTTTATTATTATAATCCATTTAAAATAAAAAGAAGCAAGAGACTTGCTTCTAAAGAGATGATTCTAAATCTAATAAGAATTCTTGATAAGATGTATCACTTGGTAAACGGAAATCACCACGTGGAGATAATCCTACTTCGGAAATTTTCGCACCATCTGGAATACATGAACGTTTGAATTGATTATTGAAGAAACGTTTAATAAATGTGATTAACCATTTTTTAATGGTCTCTTCCTTATATTCATCTTTAAATGTTTCTTTCGCTATTTTATATATCTTTCTTACAGACATATTTTTATAAACAAAGTGATATAGATAGAAATCATGTAGTTCATAAGGTCCAACTAAATCTTCTGTTAATTGAGAGATTTCTCCTTCTTTTGGAGGAATTAATTCAGGAGAGATAGGTGTACCTAAAATATCTAATAAACAATCTTTAATTTCAGGAGTATTATTCGCGATAACTCTTGTCATTTCTTGAATGAATGTTTTTGGGAAAGAGCAATTTACCGCGTACATAGACATGTGATCACCATTATATGTAGACCAACCTAATGCGATTTCTGATAAATCACCTGTACCAATAACTATACCATTTACTTTATTGGAATAATCCATTAATACTTGAGTTCTTTCTCTTGCTTGGGCATTTTCAAATGTAACTGAATGATCATTAATATCATGACCAATATCTTTTAAATGCTGTGTGACAGATGCTGCAATATTAACTTCTTGTAATTCAACTCCATAATATGAAGCAAGTTTATAAGCATTATCTTTAGTTCTTTTAGATGTTCCAAAACATGGAAGAGTAATCGCATGGATTCTTTTATGATCTAATCCTAATATATCAAAAGCTTCAACACAGGCAATTAAAGCAATTGTAGAATCAAGTCCACCAGATAAACCGATAACGACATCTTTACAATGAATGTGTTTTAAACGTCTTGCAAGAGAATAACCTTGCATTTTTAAAGCTTTATAAACAGTCTTTTTACTTTTTTCTTTGTCTTCATCAATAAATGGATATTTTGCATATGTTCTTGATAAAGGTACTTCTTTTAAATGACAAGCAAAAGGAATAATCATAAAATCATCGTTGTTAACATCACCTTGGGAGTTATTCATAATCTTAGTAATATTAATTCTATCAATATCAATTTCTCCATAGATTGTATTTGATTCAAATAATTCTGACTCCTTAATAATACCATCTGGTTCTGCGATGATATTATGAGATGAATAAATAACATCTTGAGTTGATTCACTATATGAAGAACAAGAATAGATATAACCGATATTGTTTTTACGTGCTTGCATTGCGACTAATTCGCGTCTAATTTCATCTTTATGTAATGTTTCATTACTGCTTGATAAATTGCATTCAATAGTCGCTCCTGCAAGTGCATGATGAGAAGATGGAGCAATTCCCATCCATAAGTCTTCACATATTTCAATACCGATTATTTCATCGCTGAAATATGAGTTTCTAAATAATAATTTAGTTCCAAAAGGGTATTCTTTACCATTTAATGTGATATATGAATTACCTTCTAAAGGTACTTCAAAATATCTTTTTTCATAGAATTCTTTATAATTTGGAACAAATAACTTTGGTACAACACCAAGAATGTTACCTTTGTGGATGGCGATTCCGCAGTTGAAGAGTTTTCCATCTTTTTTTAATGGTGCTCCAACAACGACAAGTGCATCAACATTTTTTAATGCTTTAGTTAATGTGACTAATGAAAGTTCAACACTTCTTAATAAAGTATCTTGATAAAACATATCTCCACATGAATAACCTGTAATAGATAATTCAGGGAAGACAATGATTTTTGCATCATTTTGATAAGCTTCAAGAGTGTTTTTTATAATTGAATTAACATTTTCTTGGACGTTGTTAATAGATACATCAAAGTTAGAAGCTGCTACTTTAATAAATCCTAAAGGATCATCTTGAGGAAGAAGGGCAACTTTTTCTCTTTTTGTCTTATTAACTGGTGCTTTTGTTATTTGTTTCTTTTCAATTTTTTCATATGCTTCAATTGACATGACTACTAAATCTGAATAACCGTTTTTAGTGACGATTACTGGTTCTTGTTGCTCATGGCATAAAGCGGATATTTCATTTGTTTTTCTAAAATCTGTAATAGGAATAACTTTATTCATAATTTTACCTCGACGGCATTATTATAACATAATTTTGTGCATTTCAATTATTATTTACTAAATTATTTAAATAATATATAATTATGCGGGTGATAAACTATGAATTACAAAGATTATTATTTAAAAAACATTGATTCTTATATAGATAATTATCAAAACAATATAAATATTTTACCTAATGGATATTATATACTTAATTCCATTAGTGATTTTTTAAAATCGTCATATAAAAAATTAGGTTACGAAGAACTTATTTGTATTGATTATTCTTATATTACTCATTCTAATGAACCATGCATATTAAATACTTTTTATGAAGATCTTGATATTGTTATTGATGATAAGCATTTTGTAGAAAAAGAGATATTATTAAAAACATATGGTAAGTTTGATAATGAAAATGAAAAAGCTCGTTTTAATATGATTTCATTATTAGAAGTTATTAAATCTTTAGGTGAGAAAATATTATCACTTCCTTTTATATGTGGAAAAGATGTATTCTCCAATAATGAAAATTATTTAATATATGCACCATTTTCTAATGAAGGATTTATTAATATTGCATCAATTGATTATTTAGGTAAGAATGTTGATTCTTTATATTATGTATATTCAAACTTTTCTATGATGAATACTTTTAAATCTGTTTTATCACATCACTTAGAAGAAAACTTAATTATTAATCCAAATATTAATTTAAATAAAGCAGTTATTTTACCTATAAAAAAGAATGAAGCAGGTATAACTAAAAAAGTTAAAGAAATTGCGAATAGATTATCTAAATTCAATCCTAAATTAGATTTAAATGATGAAAAAGATTTTGATACATATGTTAAACAAGGAAATAATATTATTTTAAAATTAGGACCTATGGATTTAAATAACAATGTTATTGAAGTTTATTCTTCAATGGATAATTTTAAAAATAAAGAATTAGTATCTTTAGATACAGATTTAGAAATATATATTGATGAGTTAATAAAGAAAATTGAAAAGAAACAATATTATTATTTCTTAGATCAACAATTTGATATGACTAAAAAATGTAAATCATTTGATGAAGTGAATAATACTTTGAAAAATAATGGTATTGCAAAAGTTATGGTTTGCGATAATAAAGAATGCATTAATAAGTTAGATATTGATGATACATTTGTAATTGAAGAATTTAATCAACATCCTTTCTTTAACAAATGCGCGATATGTGGAAAAGAAGCAAGCAGAGTCCTTACATTAGGGAAAATAGTCTCTAAAAATTCTTAAATGAAGGACATTTTAGTAAATAAATACAAAAATGTAAAAAAATAATTGCATTTGAATATTCATAATGGTATATTATTTAAGCGACATGGAGCAATACTCAAGTTGGTGAAGAGGCGTCCCTGCTAAGGACGTAGATCGGGTAACTGGTGCGAGAGTTCGAGTCTCTCTTGCTCCGCCACTTATTGTGGATCACTTGGACCAGTGGTGTAGCGGTTAACATGTCTCCCTGTCACGGAGAAGATCGCGAGTTCGATTCTCGTCTGGTCCGCCATCAATTTTGCAGGTGTAGTTCAGTGGTAGAACACTAGCCTTCCAAGCTAGCTATGCGGGTCCGATTCCCGTCACCTGCTCCATTTAGTTAATTAAATCTGATACTTAGGTGTCAGATTTTTTTGTTTATTTAAAAATATGATAAGATTGTTGACCGGTGTTTACCAAATTAAAAAAAATCCCTCATCAAGTGATGATTGATTTTTTATCAAGGAAAATATATTTAAAATTGATGAATATCGAAAACATATCTGACGATATTTATATGATATTTAATATTATAAGAATAATCAAAACAAAAGAATTATTTAGATAAAGTGTTATCTTCTTTAATTTCAAAAACACCTTTTTTGTAATAAATAATATAGATAGTTGTTAAGAAGACACAACATACAACCCAAGCAATTGGCTCTGTAATACATTCACCTAAGAATCCTAAATTAGGAACCCATACTAAACCTGCAATAATTTTAAAAGCAAGTTCAAAAGTAGAGGAAATAAAAGGAACAACTTTTCTATTTAATGCTTGTAAAGCGTTTCTAATTATTACTAATATTCCTTCAAATAGATAGAAAGGAATACTTATTTTTATATACATTACGGCATTATCGATAATAACTGGATCATTACTATTCGCGATTAATTCACATAATGGTCGCTCAAGTAGATACATAAATAAAATTAATAAACACCAAATAGAAAGAATAAAACAAGTTTTAATTATTCCTTCGTTAGCTCTTTTTAAATTTTTTGCACCATAATTTTGTGATACAAATACGGAACATGCATTAGATAAAGAAGAAGCAACTTGTAATAATATTTCTACTATTTTTCTTCCTGCAGTTCTTCCACTTACAATTTGACTACCTAAGGAATTAACCGCGCTAGACATGACAATTCCTCCGATAGTGAAAACTGAATTCATTAATCCCATTGATAAACCAGTAGAGATAATATCTTTATATACTTGTGAATCAAATTTAATGTCTTCTTTTTTTAATCTTAATAAAGGATATGTTTTATAAATATATATAATTAAAACAATAATAGATACTACTTGAGATATTAATGTAGCAAGAGCGGCACCTCCTACACCTATTTTAAATACTCCAATAAATAATAAATCACCTAATATATTTAATATACAACTAAAGATTAATATATAAATTGGAACTCTTGAATTACCTAAAGCTCTTAAGATTCCGCTGAAAGAGTTATACATCATCATCGCTATAATCCCAATACCGGTTATAATGTAATAATCTTTACTTGCATCATATATTTCACTAGGAACATTGATTAATTTAAAAACTATATCAGATGTGAATAATACCACTAGAGTAACAATTAATCCTAATATTAAGTTAATTATAACTATACTAGCAATTGATTTTTTGATACCTTCATAATCTTTCTTACCAAAATATCTAGAGATAATGATTGATGCTCCTGCACCCATTCCAGAAGTAAAAGAGACGATTAAAGAATTAATAGAACTAGTTGAACCTATCGCACCAACTGCATCTTGATTGATTAAGTGAGAAGAAATAATAGTATCAACTAAACTATATAATAATTGGAATACATTACCAATTAATAAAGGTAAAGCAAAAAGAAGTATTACTTTATAAACATTGCCTTTAGTCATGTCGGTTGTTTTATTCATAATTACTTCCTTTCTTTGTTAATATAAATATATTACTTATAATATATTTTTTCTATTATTTAATTATAAAATCTAAGTTGTATGAAAACCAATATGTTATAATTGATATAGAGATTAATTGAATATATATTATGGAGGTGTTAGAATGCGAAAATTAGATTATCATGAATTTAAATCATGTCAATTTATGGGAAGAGTATTTGAAAAATCATTAACTATGTGTAATTTTTCTTCACCTATGTTTATAAGAAGATTTATGAATTCAGATATAAATAAATTATTTAGTACTACTAATATTATGCTAACTAATTATACTGAAGAAGAAATCGTTGAAGAAATTATAAAAGCATATCCAAATAGTGAATCATCTAATAGAATTTTATATTCGCAAAATGAAATGTATTGGATTGGATATATTTATTTAGCTATTGCTTTTTTATATAACTTAACATTGAAAAATGTTTATAAATTAATAAACGCGAATGAGATAAGAAAAAAATATCCTGCAGGACATACTTTTGACATAGAAGAAGCTGCAGAACGTATTATGGAAGGTATTAATTATCAAAAAGTAGATTATATGAAAAAAGGAACTGAATTACTTAGAAGACTTTATAATTTAGATAAAATAAAAGCTTTATTTGGTAATGATGTAGAACTTGAATTTGATGATCATGAAACTATAAACGCTCATTTAAAAAAGAACATAGATAGTTATAGTGGCAATGAAGTATATTTTATCGGAAATAAAAATATTAATAATGGTAAAATAATTGGTTATATTGATTATTATGAAGAACAAAAAGAAAAACTTATTGTTAGTAATTCAAACTGTAATTTATCAAGTATTGATTTGGCAAAGATTTTAAAACTAGATAGTAAAAAACATCGTTATAAAATAGTAAAAATTTAATAAAAAATATCGAGGATTTCCTCGATATTTTCATTTGTAAAACTATTTACCTGAATCTTTTCTGAATTTTTCAAGTCCTGAAGTAGTTAAAGGATGAATATACATTTCTTTAATAACTTTAAATGGAATTGTTGCAATATCCGCACCTGCAAGAGCAGCTTTTTCTACGTGTCCTGGGTTTCTAATACTAGCAGCGATAATTTCTGATTTATAACCATAGATTTCTTTAACCATATTAATGTTATTGATTAATTCATATCCTGCTTCTTCATCTTGGTAATAATCATCCATTCTACCCATGAATGGTGAAATAAATGTTGCACCTGCTTCCATAGCAAGTAAAGCTTGAGAAACACTGAAAATTAATGTGACATTAGTTTTAATGCCTTCTTTAGATAATCTTGAACATACTTTAACTCCATCTGGTGTCATAGGTAATTTAATAGTGATATTAGGATTATTATTGCAAGCTTCAACAATTTGATGAGCTTGAGCATACATATGTTCATCATCACTTTCTTCAACTTCCGCGGAAATTGGTCCATCAACGATAGATAAGATTTCTAAAATAACATCGTTTAATGTTCTTCCACTTTTTGCAAGTAAGCTTGGGTTAGTTGTAACACCTTTAATAATACCTAAACTTGCAGCTTCTTTAATTTCGCTAGTAATAGCGGTATCAATAAAAATTTTCATAATTTTTCCTCCATTTTTTATTATATAATTGTTTTATAAATTTGTATAGACCTATTTTTCTTGCTCAAGATCTTTTAAAAGCTTATCTACTTCAAATTCAGAATAAACTTTAATACCATATTTAGTTAACATTTTAGAAAATACGCCTTGACCAGGTACTTGATTTTTAGAAAATGTTCCATCATAAACACTATGTGAACCACAAGAAGGAGATCTTTCTTTTAAGATGGCATATTTAATATTATTTTCTTTTGCGATTAATAAAGCATCTTTTGCGCCTTTGGCGAAATACTTAGTTACATCAACACCTATTCGATTATATACTTTACCATCTTTTATCTCACTTGGAATTCTTGGAGTAGGAAGTCCTCCTAGAACTTCTGGACAAACAGGAATTAATTCGTATTTATTCTTTAACTTAATTACATTTTCAAATGCATTATTTTTACCATCATATTTACAATTTGTACCAATTAAACAAGCACTAACTAAAATCTTTTTCATTTGAACTCCTTTTTAAGACCATTTAAATATTTTTCAACATTTAAATATGTAATACCATCTAATGTTGTATCTTGACCTTGATATATTACATTTCTAGATGTGATTTTACCATATTTTGTTTCAATGATATTATTAAAATCTTTATTTATTAAATATCTATATTGCTTTTTAAAACTATTTTTAATCCCATCATCGAATAAACATCAGAAAGTATTGA
Organism: bacterium; assembly: GCA_963623095.1. Classification (GTDB taxonomy): domain Bacteria; phylum Bacillota_I; class Bacilli_A; order RFN20; family CAG-449; genus UBA3210. Next base: position 19,612 of record CAVFKD010000025.1, read on the forward strand.
TGAAGTATTAATGAAATTTTCAAGTAGAGTAACTTCATCAATAAATAAATATTTAATTCCTAGTTCTTGTGAATTGTTAATATCTTTTAATAATGAAGACATAGTATCAGTTTTTTGAATTTTAATATAAGCACATTCATTGACATTTAGCTCACTAATACCTTGGAATAATAATGTTGTTTTACCTGTTCTTCTTAAACCATATAATGCGCATACTTTTCCTTTATAAGAATTGGTTAAATAATCATGTAAAATTGAATAACAGTATCTTTTAAGATACTTACTAGAGTCATTTATTAATTTCTTTAAAGATTCTCCAGTTATTATATTGGTTGAAAAAGAATATTTTTTAGTTTCAAAAGAATCGTTTAATGCGTTTTCTTTATACGCATGGAGAATATTAAAATATATTCAATATTTATCAGTATCTATTAATTCTTCTTTGGTTTCATAATTTTGATATGATCTTAATGATATATGAAGTATTTCTGCACATTTAGATTGATTTAAACCTTTTAAGATTCGTAATTCTTTGATAGTCATTTAATTACCTCATTACTATATTATCGTATTTTGCGTATTTTTGCATATTTTTGCGTATTCACTTAAAAATTAATTTAAATTTATTTAATTGTTAAATTAATTTAGTTTATTTATAATTACAAAGAGGTATTTATGAGAAACATTGAAACACTTTTAATACACGGAAAAGAAATAATCACTAATATTACTTATGGAGAACGTAATACTAGAAGTTTTCATATGGTCGGGGGACAAATATATATCAGTGTTAAAGAGGGAACATCTTTAAATAAACTATCAAAAGATATTGAGAAAGTATTATCTAAAAATAAAATAATGAAATTTAATTCTGAACTTTATATTGGTGAAGATTATATTGATATATTAGGAATAAGAAGAAAATTAGTGATCTTAAATAAAAAACAAGTAAGAACATCTCATGATGATATTGTCTATTATTCAATGGAAGAATTAGAAGTTAAGTTAAAAGAATTTGCTTTAGATATCTTTACTAGAGAAATAAGAAAATATGAAAAGTTAATGAATATACCTATTGAACATAAAGTAAGAATCTCTGATATGGCATATGCGATAGGAACTAATAATGTAAGATTAAAAAAGATTACTTTAGATTTATTTTTAATTCATTATTCTTTAGATATTATCGATGCGATTGTTGTTCATGAACTAGCACATTATTATGAACAAAACCATTCAAAAGCATTTTATGATATTGTCTATAAATATTGCCCTAATTATGATATACTCGATAAGAAAGTAAGACTAGGAGTTAGAAACTAATGAAAGAAATTACCAGTGCATCTAATCCTTTGATTAAGGATTTACTTAGATTAAATAAAGTAAAAGAAGCTAAAGAATTAAATAAAGTACTTCTTGAAGGAAGAGATTTACTAGATTTAGCGTATCTTCATCATAATTTAGATTTGGTTTTAACTTGTTTGAAAGAAGAAATATATGATGGAGTAGAAACAATATATGTCCCTAAATTTATTTTAGAAAAATTGTCTTCTAATAAATCTACTCAAGATATGATTGGTGTAGGACATTATGAATTTAATAATCAAGTTAAAGGTAGAAGACTTGTTTATTTAGATGGAGTTCAAGATCCTGGAAATGTTGGAACTATTATTAGAACTGCATTAGCTTTTAGTTATGATGGAGTTATTTTATCAAGTGATTCTGCATCTATTTATAATACTAAAGTAATTCAATCATCTAAAGGAGCAATATTTTCTTTACCTCTTTATTTAGATACATCATTAAATGATCTAAAAAATGAAGGATATAATATTATTGTAACTGCATTACATAATTCTATACCTTATGAAGAAGTTAAATTAGATGATAAATTTGTTATTGTCCTAGGCAATGAAGGCCAAGGAGTAAAAAAAGAGAATATTTCTCTAGCGACTCACGTAGTTAAAATTGATATGGATAATATTGATTCACTCAATGTGGCTATCGCTGGAGGCATATTATTAAATCATTATAAGAAGATGTAATAGTCTTCTTTTTATTTTAGTTACAAGTGTTACTTTGATTTATAAATAAATGAACAAAAATAGTGATTTTGTTTTATAAAATCGCAAATTATTAAAATTTTAATTTAGAAATATTAAAAAAGTATTGTAAATATGATTATGAAAGTGATATTTTATAAGCGGCAAAGTTATCGAAAGGTAATGACGCAAAGCTAGAGGGCCTTAAATGGTAGCCAGTTGCAATGATTTGTAATTAGGTTATTATTTAAGGCCTTTTACATTTCCAAGAGAGAGTTAAACTTACCATATGTGATTTATTCACAAGTTTAAATCGTATTATAAATTCATTTAAATCTGGATGAATGAATTTATATTTCATTAAAAGTTAATCATTACTATTCGTACTAGTAACAAATTAAAAAAAGAACTGTAGATTTTCAATCTTTAAACCGTTAACTTTATGAATGCGATTTAATTAGACCCTCAAAATTATTATTTAATTTTATTTATAACTTTAAAGAAATATTGTTTCTTTCTGATTCCGGCGGTAAAGAGATAATTAAGTATTTATTCGTTATTTATAAATTAAGTAAATTTAATAACTCTCTCTTTTTATTTAAGTTTAAAAATAATGAAAGAATTATTTTATATATAGCAAAGTTAAATTAATGATTGTATAATTATAAATGGTATTAATAT
>CAVFKD010000026.1:0-21737 GCA_963623095.1 bacterium
AACTATGTGATGAATATACTGAATTCTTACGTAATTTATTTAAATCAAATAATGTGTCTTCTTGTATCGATTTAGTTTATATGACAGGTATTTTACCTATTAGAAGATATACTACTCAATCTACATTAAATATGTTTACTGAATATAATATGCTTGATCCTGATAATTTATCTACTTACTTTGGCTTTACTGAAGAAGAAGTAAAAGGATTATGTAAAAAATATAATAGAGACTTTAATGAAATTAAATCATGGTATGATGGCTATAAATTAAATGGCAATGATATTTATAATCCTAAATCAGTAGTTGAAGCAGTAACTAGAGGTGTATGTAAAGACTATTGGACCAAGACTAGTGCAATTGAAGCAATTACTTATTATATGAACTATGATCATGGTGTATTAAAAGATACTATTACTAAAATGATAAGTGGTGAAAAAGTATTTGTTAATGCATCTAGATTCGCTAATGACTTAACGAAAGTTAATTCAACAGATTCTGCATTAACAGTATTAATTCATTTAGGATATTTAGCTTATATTCCAACTGATGAACCTGAATATGGTTATTGCTATATACCTAATTATGAAATTAGATTAGAATTTATTAATGCTTTACAAGAATTAAATTGGACAGAAATTTATAACCCTATTTTTAATTCTAATAAACTTTATGAGGAAACATTAAAAGGTAATACTAAATATATCAATGAAACATTAGATAAGAATCATTTAGATCTAGCAGGACCCTTTTAATAAGAACAAAGAAGATATATTAGGTATTATAGTTCAAATATCATATTATTGTTGTAAAAGATATTATGATGTTAAAAAAGAAGATACATCTACTTTAGGACGTGCAAATATAACCTTTATGCCTATTGATAACAATCATATACCAATGATTGTTGAATTAAAGGTTAATGAAACACCTTCTGAAGCAATAAAACAAATAAAAGAAAAACAATACTTTAATGCTTTAGGTTCATATCATGGAGATGTATTATTACTAGGTATATCTTATAATGATAAAACTTTAAAACATGATTCTATGATTGAAATGATTAAGCTATAGGATTATGAAGAATTTATTAATTCAAATATTTAAATTGAATAATTAAATTAAATAATATATTATTTATCTAACGGCGCAAGAAGATAAAAGCCTAAGATAAGCTATTAGAGAGTTTCTCATACGGTGAAAGAGAAATTAGATGAACTTAGAAACTAATCACTTCCTAGCTAGATTTCTGAAATAGTAGTAAGAAATTTCGTTTTATCACGTTACGATATTCGAGGTGTCTAGATTATTCTAGAAACTAAGGTGGTACCGCGTTATTAATATAACGTCCTTAGAAATAAGGACGTTTTTTCGTTCTTAAGGAGGATTTATGGAAATCAATAAAACTTTATTAATGGGTAAGACTGATTTTGAAATGAGAGGTAATCTTGCTCAAAAAGAACCACTTATGTTACAAAAGTGGGAAAGCGATGATGTTTATCATGCTTTATTAAACAAAAGAAAAGGTGCAGAAGAATATATGCTTCATGATGGCCCTCCATACGCGAATGGTGATATGCACTGCGGCCATATGTTAAATAGAATCTTAAAAGATATTATTTTAAGATATAAAGGTATGTCAGGATATTCAGTTCCTTTCTATCCAGGATGGGATACTCATGGTTTACCAATTGAAAATGCAGTTACTAAATCAGGTGTAAATAGAAAAACAACTCCACCTACTGAATTTAGAAACAAATGTGAAGAATATGCGAAAAAGCAAATTGAAAGACAAATGGCACAAGTTAAAAGACTTGGTGTTAATGCTGATTTTGAAAATAGATATGTCACTTTAAATAAACAATTTGAAAAAGATGAAATTCATGTATTCGCAAAAATGGCATTAGATGGATTAATCTACAAAGGATTAAAACCAGTCTATTGGTCACCTAGTAGTGAATCCGCTCTCGCAGAAGCTGAAATTGAATACGCAGATGTTAAGGCAACTACAATCTTTGTTAAGTTCCAAGTATTAGATGGAAAAGGTGTATTAGATCCTTCAACAGATAGCTTTATTATTTGGACAACTACTCCTTGGACAATGCCTGCAAACTTAGCGATTTGTTTAAATGAAAAATTAGAATATGGTTTATTCCATACAGAAAAAGGTAATTTCATTTTCTTAACATGTTTAGAATCTTCATTAAAAGAAAAATTAGGCTTTGAAGAATGCACATTAATTAAAACATTTAAAGGTAAACAATTAGAAGGCATTACAACTAAACATCCTTTATACGATAGAGAATCTATTATCATCTTAGGTGACCATGTTACCGCGGATGCTGGTACAGGATGTGTTCATACCGCTCCTGGACATGGTATGGATGACTACATTGTTGGTTGTAAATATAATTTACCTCCATTCTGCCCAGTTGATGAACATGGTTACATGATGAAAGAATGTGGCGAAAGACTTGTAGGTAAATTCTATGAAGAAGCTAATGAAGAAGTATTGACTTGGTTAGAAGAAGTTGGTGCTTTATTACACAAAGAAGTTATTGTTCACTCTTATCCACACGATTGGAGAACTCATAAACCAGTCATCTTTAGAGCGACACCTCAATGGTTCTGTTCTATTGATAAGATTAGAAATCAATTACTCGAAGAAATTGACAAGGTTAATTGGACTCCATCTTGGGGTAAATTAAGAATGACTAATATGATTAAAGATCGTGGCGATTGGTGTATATCACGTCAAAGAATTTGGGGTGTACCACTTCCTATTATCTATAACGAAGATGGAACTCCAATTATGGAAAAAGAAGTCTTTGATCACATTGAAGAATTAGTTGGTGAATATGGATCAAATGTTTGGTTTGAAAGAGAACCAAAAGATTTATTACCAGAAGGATATACTAATTCTCATTCTCCAAATGGTAAATTTAAGAAAGAAACTGATATTATGGACGTTTGGTTCGATTCAGGTTCTTCATATAACACATGTATCGACAGAGGATATAAATTCCCAGTTGACTTATATCTAGAAGGTAGCGACCAATATAGAGGTTGGTTCAACTCTTCTTTAATTATTTCTACTGCAGTAACAGGTCATTCTCCATATAAGAATGTCTTATCACATGGCTTTATCTGTGATGAAAAAGGCTTCAAGATGTCTAAATCATTAGGCAACGGCGTTGATCCAAATAAGATTATTAATGTCTACGGCGCTGATGTATTAAGACTTTGGTGCGCTAGTGTTAACTATCAAGCTGATGTAAGAATCTCTGACAACTTAATTAAGAAAGTTGGCGATACTTATAGAAAAGTTAGAAATACATTTAAGTTCTTACTTGCGAACTTATCAAATGGTGAAGACAAATACTTCGATTATGAAAAAGATGGTGTTAAAGAATTCTCTTTAATTTCAAAATATGTTCTTGCTACATTAGAAAAAACTAAAAATGAAGTATTGGGCTATTATGATTCATATGACTTCGCGAATGTTTGCCAATCATTATTAAATTATATTACTGGTGATTGTTCAGCATTCTATGTTTCAGTAATGAAAGATGTCTTATATTGCGATAAGGTTGATTCTCCACGTAGAAGAGAAGCACAAACTGTCTTATATTTAATGACAACTACATTAAATAGATTATTCGCACCAATCTTGGCTTTCACAATGGATGAAGTATATCAAAATATCCCAGGACATACTCAAAAACATGTATTATTAGAAGATATGCCAAAAGTAAGCCATGAATATTCAGATGATTTAGTTAAAGAATTTGAAACAGTTAAACTTGTTCGTGATGATGTCTTAAAAGGACTTGAAGAAGCTAGAACTGCAGGAGTTATTAAACCAAGTGGTGAAGCAAGTATTTGCTTTAATCCATTAAAGGGTAAAGAAATCTTTAATAAATTTAGCAAAGAAGAATTAAATTTATTATTTGTTGTTTCTGATTCTAATATAGATGATAAGGTTGAAGGTGCAAGCTTTGATAACGTTGTTGTCAATGTAAAACACCATTCTGGACAAAAGTGTGAAAGATGTTGGAATTACTTCGATGACTTAAAAGAATTCCAAACATTCCATGTATGTTCAAGATGTTATGAGGTAATTAAAGATGAAGAATAATAAGGTCTTAAAGTGGCTTTATAAAATCTTTATTGAATATTATGGACTTGTAATGATTTTATTACTTGCCTTAGATTTAGTTTCTAAGGCAGTAATGGAATCTGTTTTAAACGCAAATGGAACAATAAGCGTTATTCCTAATTTCTTCGATTTAACATTAGTTTATAATACTGGTGCATTCGCTGGAATGCTTGGAGGTACATTTGGACATATATTATTAATCATCATTTCTTTAGTTGGAAGTGGAGTAATGATTTATGGACTTATTAAATTCAAAAATAAATTTAATAAAGGAATGATTATCGCCCTAGTTTTAGCGATTCCTGGATGTGTTGGTAACTTAATTGATAGATGTATTATATCTAATGGTGAATGGAGAGGCGTAATTGATTTTTTCCATATTTATATTAATGCGATTAACTTTAATTGGCCTGTATTCAATGTCGCAGATATGTTACTTGTTGTTGGTATTATTGTCTTTATTATTTTCTACATCATTTATGATGTTAAAAATGAAAAGATTAAAAAACAAGCACTTGAAGAATTAAACGCTGAAAAGAAAAAAGAACTAGAGAATGAAAAATCTAACAAAGATGAGACAAAGGAAGATAAATAATGGAAGAAAAGATTATTATAGTTACTGAAGAAAACGATAATACAAGATTAGATAGTTTTTTATCTTCATTAGATGATGCAAAATCCCGTTCTTACGTTCAAAAAGCCATTGAAGAGGGAAATGTATTAGTCAATCAAAAAGTAATTAAAAAGCCTTCTTATAAAGTTTTTGAAGGCGATGAAATTAGATTTACATTCTTAGAAGATAAACCTTTAGATGTAGTAAAGAAAGATATTCCTATCGATATTATTTATCAAGATGATGATTTATTAGTTATTAATAAACCTCGTGGAATGGTTGTTCATCCATCAAATGGTCATTATGATGGAGATACATTAGTTAATGCGTTATTATATCATATTAAAGATTTATCATCTATTAATGGGGTAGTTAGACCTGGAATAGTCCATCGTATTGATAAAGATACTTCTGGTTTATTAGTTGTTGCGAAAAACGATGAAGCTCACTTATTCTTATCTTCTCAATTAGTTGATCATACAATGCATAGAGAATATCTAGCGATATGTGAAGGTGTTATTCCTCATACTGATTTAAAAATTGATGCACCTTTAGGTAAAGATCAAAATGATAGACTTAAAAGATGTGTCGATATTTATAACGGTAAAGAAGCTGTTACATATGTTCATGTTATTGAAAGAATGAAGTACAATACATTAGTTTCTTGTAAACTTGAAACTGGTAGAACTCATCAAATTAGAGTTCATATGCAATATATTAAACATCCTTTAGTTGGTGATCCTGTATATGGATATCGCAAACAAGAAATAAAGGCTAATGGACAAATATTACACGCATATAAAATTACATTCATTCATCCTAGAACCAAAAAAGAAATGTCTTTTACTTGTGAACCAGATGAAGAATTTAATAGAGTACTTGAAATAGCTAGAAATAGAAAATAATTTATATTAAAAATAATAAATAACTAACTAAATATATACATATTGGGGAAATGATTGTATCGTTTCCCTTTTTTGATAAAAGTTCACTTATTCCTGTTACTAAACTAATAAGTAAACTAAATAATAATATTAAATTTATATCGTATTTGGAGAATAGTAATATCGTTAAACTGATTATAAAAGAAATAGAGATATTCGCGATTAATCCTTCGATAGATTTATTTTGATCAATTATTTTAATATTGAAATGATGGAGACCATATTTTTTACCAATTAAAGATGCCATTGCATCTCCAAAACAGAATGTAACTATTGATAATAAAGCAATTAACTTATTATTAGTGAAATATGTTAATAGAATTACACTAGCTTCGATTAAAAATACTTTTAAGATAGTTAATTCAACTTCATTTTTCTTTCTTGTGATAAAGATATCTTGAAAGAAAGTTAATCTTAAAACTATTTTTAATCCAATAAATGATAACAATCCAAGAATAAGACAAACTATTGATGAATATAATAAGTTTTTATAACAATATAAATAGATAAAAATCGCTAAAAAGCCAACAAAATGAAGCAATTTTCTTTTGATTTCTTGATTGATAGAAGTGTATTTATTAATTATTAAGCATAATAAAAAACCTATTAAATAATAGCTAAAAGTGATTAATAATGAATAAAAGATACTTATTTCCATAATTAGATTAAAATATTTGAAGTAATAATATCATTGATAAATTTAGACAATGATGTTTCAAATTCTTTCTTGTCATAATTCTTTTCATCTAAATAAGATATTATGACATTAAATAAACCTGGGATTATAAAATTTGCGATATATTTTGGATCATATTTTAAAGGAGTGATTCTATTTACTTCTTCTAATTGTTTCTTTGTATATTCGATTGTTCTATTGACTAAGGTGTAATAGATAACTGCGTTATCTTGAGCTTCTAATTCATAGATGATATGACGATATTGGTCAATCCCTTCGACTAAAACTTCCACTAACGCAAGAATATAATTTTGAAATTCGTTAGAAAAATTATAATTTTTTTGGATATTAGAAGCATTTTTAGATAAATCTAGTTGTAAACGATTGATAATATCATTCAATAAATCTTCTTTATCTTTATAGTGTGTATAAAAAGTAACACGATTAATATTAGCTTTTGTGGCTATTTCATTAATTGCAATTTTTTCATAGCCTTTACTACCTAAAAGAGTAATAAATGCTTTAATAATCTTTTCTTTTGTGCGTTCACTTCTAAAATCTGTTCCCATAAGTTATACCTCACTAAAGACATTATAACACATAATTATTTACATGTGTAAAAAATTTATATTTATAGTAATTTGTAAATTTTCTATTGTTTTTATAATTAGTTAAGAATCTTAATTTGCATTTATTATATTTTAATAATATAATAGAAATTGACTTGAAGAAAGTAGGGTAACATGAAACAAACTAAGGAAATTGTACTTGATGAAAATTTTGATCCTTCCAGCATTAAACAAATGTCTAATGAAGAATTAAAACTTCTAGCGGAAAAAGTGAGAGAAAAAATTATTGAAGGTTGTTCCATTAACGGGGGACATCTTTCTAGTAATTTAGGCGTAGTTGAATTAACTATCGCACTTTTTAAGTACTACGATTTTCCAAAAGATAAACTTATTTTTGATGTTGGTCATCAATGCTATACCCAAAAGATATTATCTGGTCGTTCATTAAAAGATTTAAGAAAAGAAAATGGAACTGATGGATTCCAAAAAAGAGAAGAATCTGTTTATGACTCATATGAAGCAGGACATTCTTCTACTTCAATATCCGCGGCAATGGGCTTTGCTTTAAGCAGGGATTTAAACAAAGAAGATTATAATGTTATTTCTGTTATAGGTGATGCATCTATCGCGAATGGTTTAGCTTTAGAAGCAATTAATAACTTAGATTCTTTTCATCATAAAATGTTAATTATTTTAAATGATAATGAAATGTCTATTACTGAACCAGTTGGTGCATTTAATAGAACATTACAAAAAATTAGAACATCCAATAAATATATAACTTCTAAAAATAAATATAAGAAGTTTATGACTAAAAATAATTTCTTAAAGAAGATTTATAATTTAACCGCAAGATTTAAAAGCAAGGTGGCCAGACATTTACTTTCAACCAATGTTTTTGAAGACTTTGGTTTATATTATTATGGCATTGTTGATGGACATGATATTAATGCAATATACAAAGCATTAAAGAAGATTGACAAAATCGATGAACCTGTATTATTACATGTTTCAACTAAAAAAGGATATGGCTATAAATATTCTGAATTAGACGATAAAGGTATATGGCATGGAGTAGGACCTTTTGATATTAAAACTGGTGAATCAACAAGTGTAACTCCAAATAACTATATTTCATTTGCCAAAGCATATTCTAATGAATTATTAGAATTAATGGATGAGGATTCAAAGGTGGTTTCAATTACTCCAGCGACAGGACTTGGAAGTAGTTTATTATCGATTAAAGACAAATATAAAGAACGTTATTATGATGTAGGAATATCGGAAGAACATGCAGTTACTTTCGCAAGTGGACTTGCAGTTTCAGGATCTAAACCTTATGTTGTTGCATATTCAACATTCTTACAAAGAAGTTATGATGAAATTCATCACGATGTGGCAAGAATGGATTTAGGTGTTAAACTTGTTTTTGATCACGCAGGACTTGTTGGAGATGATGGAGAAACTCATCAAGGTATTTACGATGTAGCATTCTTAAATTCAATTCCTAATATGAGTGTAGTTATGGGCAAAGATTATTTAGATGTCCAACGCATTATGAAATTTTCTTTAAACTATAATCATCCTTTGGCGATTCGTTTTCCAAAAGGTAATTGCTTATTAGATAAAAAAGAAGAGATTCCTTCTTTAGTTTATGGACAATGGGATAAATTAAAAGAAGATAAGAATAAAAATACCATTATTATTTCTTATGGACCTAACGTTGATATATTAAATAAATCATTAGATGATGTAACTATTATTAATGCAATATTTATTTCACCAATTAATATTGATGTTTTAAAAGAGGCATTAGAATATAAAAACATTGTTATTTATGATGCATATGCAACAAAAGAAGGATTTGTTGATCCGGTTAAATTAAAATTATATGAACTTGGATATAAAGGAAATATTGTTTCTATTGGTTTACCAAATGTATTTGTCAAAAAAGGTAGCGTTAGCCAACAAGAAAAAAGATACCAAGTTGATGTTGAATCAGTTATTAATAAAGTAAAGGAATTATCTAATGGAAGTAATTAAGATTAAACCAATTGGATATTGTTTTGGTGTTATTAATGCGATTAATTTAGCTTTAAAAATAAAGAAAGAATATCCATCTAATGATGTATATTTATTTGGACAAATTGTCCATAATAACGATGTAACAAATTTGTTATCGGATGCTGGAATTATAACTATTGATACAGCATCAAAAGATAAAATTGATTTATTAAATGCATTTAAAAAAGATGATATTGTAATATTTTCTGCCCATGGACATGATAAGAAATACGATGAAATTTTAAATAAAAGAGGCATTAAATATTTTGATGCAACTTGTCCTAAAGTCGCAAAAAATAATGATTTAATAAAAAAAGAATCAATCAATAATAAAGTTATCTTTATTGGTAAAAAAGGACATCCTGAAACTGAAGCCAGTGTTGCAATATCAAATAATGTTATTTTATATGATATTAAAGATAAGATGGATTTTTCATTAATTGATGTAGATAGTCCTTTAGTTGTTAATCAAACTACTTTATCTTTTTTAGAAATTGAAGATATTCATAAAGATATAAAAAATCATTTTCCAAAGGCAAATATCATCGATGAGATATGCGATGCAACTAGATTAAGACAAGAAAAAATATCTTCATTAGAAGATAAAATAGATATGTTTATTATTATTGGATCGAGCAAATCATCTAATACTGATAAACTATATCAAATCGCAAAGAATAAATATCAAGATTCTATTCCTGTTATAAAAGTAGAAAACTTAGATGACTTATTAAAACATGATTTATCAAATATCAAAAAAGTCGCACTTGCAAGTGGAACATCAACTCCTTTAAAAGTAGTTGATGAAATGGAAACATATTTAAAAGGGGTTAATTAATATGGCAAAAAAAGAATTTGTATTAACTAAAGAATGTAAACATATTGCATTTATTATGGATGGAAATGGTAGATGGGCAAAAAAGAGATTATTACCACGCCATTTAGGACATAAAGAAGGATGTAAAAGAATTATTGAAATCGCTCGTGCTTGTCAAGATATAGGTGTTCAAGCAATGACTTTATATGCTTTTTCAACAGAGAATTGGTCTAGACCACAAGATGAAATTGATCACTTATTTGATTATTTAGATGAATTCTTTAAAGAAAATATTAAAGAATTCCATCAACGCGATATTCAAATTAGATTAATGGGAGATATAACTCGTTTACCAGAGCATTCACAAATTACTTTAAAAGAAGCGATGGAAGAAACAAAAGATCATAAATCATTTGTTTTTAATATCTGTTTAAATTATGGTTCTAGACAAGAAATTGCTTTAGCGAGTAAGAAAATCGCTCAAGATGTATTAGATAATAAAATTAAAGTTGAAGATATTGATGATAAATTATTCGGTCATTATTTATATTCAGATGGTTTACCAGAAGTTGATTTAATGATTAGAACTTCTGGAGAGCAAAGATTATCAAATTATCTATTATACCAATTAGCTTATGCGGAATTTATTTTTACTCCTACATATTGGCCTGATTTTAAAAAAGATGATTTAATTAAATGCTTAGAAGAATATTGCTCAAGAAATAGACGTTTTGGAAGTTTAGAAAACAAATAATTTCTTATTTTTTATCTAATAAAATATTATTTTTATCTTCTGCAGTTTTATTATCAATTTTATTTGTTGGATGTGCTGGAACTAGCTCATCTTCATCTATTGAAAGTAGTTCAAGTGGTGATTCTACTAGTGAAAAAACAACTGCGGAGAATTTAGAATTATTAAAGAAAAACGTCAATACAAAAATTGACTCTGATTTAACATCATTAAGAGCGTATCAAACTGTATATGATATGTATACTACAGGCTTATATGGCGGAGTTTATACAAATTTAGAAGGTGATTCAGGTATAGCATATTGCTATCAACAAGATTCAATTACATCTACTGAATTAAATTATAATGTCTATGACAATGATGTTTTAAAATACAGTTCAAAATCATATCAAGAATCTTTATTATATAATAGCTATAAAAAAGGTTCATTCCCTGAAGAAAAATTAATTTCTAATTATGAAATTACAGAATTCTATGAAGGCGATAAAATGTTTGTAACTATGGAAGACAAATATAATCCTAAGAATTCTGAATCAGGCGCGACTAAGATTCGTAAAGATAGTTTAGTTGGCCAAGGCTATAAAACATTTAAAGCTCAAGCTGATTATGTATTAAACCAAGGTAAAGTTTCAGTTCCAAATTTAAACGAACAATTCTTACAATATGCATCTGAAAAATATGTAAGTGCAAAAGAATATGAATTAGAAGTTCTTATTGATGGTGATGGTGAAGTTGGTGATACAGTAGATGTAACATTAACAACAGTTGAAGAATCAAAATTATATGATTTATATGAAAATATCGGAACATATTATTCAGATTATTTCTTTAATTCAACCATTGATATTGAAACATCTATTGAAGCATCTTTTGATATTACAGAAGATGGATATGTAATTAACTATTTGACAGTCGATGATGCATACCATGTTATGGAAGATCCATTTAAAGCAACTGATACGATTCCTTATGAGCATACAGGCGAAGATGTTTCTTCAAAGGGTTATTACCTTTATGAAACAGAAGTTCTTTATGATGTAATTGGTTTTGGTGAAAATGGTAAACAAGGTGAAAAAACAAAAGTTGACCCAATTGATGGCTTAAGTGAAAAAATAGAAAAAATTAATGAAATTGGTGAAAATTCTGCAACAATTGATGCTTCCGCAACTAAAGGTGTATCAACAAGTACTACAAACCATTATTTAATTAGTGTTCTATATAATGGTGAAGAAGTTTTATTTGAACAATCCTATCATCATCCTATTACAGAATATAGAGGCTCAAGAACTTCAACTAGTACTAGTATTCATTATGCAGATGGATATGTAGTTACATCCGCAAATGATAATAGAGACCATTATAGTTTTGCAGCAGATAGTGAAGGTTCTTATTCATTGAGCAATGGTACAATTCCAAGTGATATTTACTCTTATGAGTCAACTCTTCACGCTGATAGCGAAGGTAATATTATTGCAAGTATGACTTCACCTGATAAGGAAGATTTAAATTTAGAAGATTATACTTTATATTCATCTTCTACATTATCAAGCAATGATTATACTGCAGCAGAATATTTAGCGACAATCATTGGCTGTAACGGCTTATTATATAATTATTTAAATACATATTATGTTAATATGCCTGATTCAAGTTGTGAATTCACAACTAACAATGATGGAACAACAACTGTAACAATGAATTCAAGTTATTACACAACTTATGCAGTTTGTGCAGAAGCTTTAGAAGATACTTCAACTGACTATTATGATGGATTTATTCTTGATCCATTATGCCAAGTTAAAATTGCTTTAACTGCGACATTAGATGCAGAAGGAAAAGTAACTTCATTTGATGTAACTAGAACTTATTATGCACTTGAAAGTTATTCTTGTGCAACATTATCTGAACCATTACAATTTGGTACAACTCATTTCCAAGAAACAATTACTTACGATGCAGTAGGTAATTATAAATCTACAGAAACAACAAATGCTTAATAGCTTAGAAAGGTGGTGAAAACCATCTTTCTTTTTAGTATATAATAGGAATAGGAATTATTCCTAAAAATATTGAATATATAAAAATCTTGTGTTAATATATAGTTGCCCAATTAGATATAATATCTAATTAAGTGTTGTTATTTCTTGATAAATGATTATTTTTCAAGTATAATGCTTTGTGGTATTAGGTAAGTGCCTAGAAAGGATAACTATGGTAGGACAAATTCATTCTATTGAAACATTTGGTACAGTTGATGGACCTGGTATAAGATTTGTTTTATTTGTTAAAGGTTGTCCATTAAGATGTGCTTATTGTCATAACCCTGATACTTGGAATCCTCATTCCGATAATCAAATGACACCTGAAGAAGTTTTAACTCAAGTCATGAAATATAAAAATTATTATGGTGACAAAGGTGGCATTACAATAAGTGGAGGAGAACCTTTATTACAAATTGATTTCTTGATTGAACTTACTACCTTGTGTAAGAAAAATGGTATTAATACTGCCGTAGATACTTCAGGAATCGTTTATGATGAAGAGAATGAAGAATTAATGAAGAAATTTGATACATTAATTCAAAATGTGGATTTATTCTTACTTGATATTAAACAAATCAATGAAGATAAACACATCAAACTAACTACTAAATCTAATAAAAATGTTCTTAAGTTTGCGAGATATTTAGATTCTCACGATAAGAAAATGTGGATTAGACACGTATTAGTTCCAGGCATAACAACTGGCGAAGAAGATCTTAGAAAGACATATGATTTCATACATTCATTAAAAAATGTTGAAAAAGTAGAAGTCTTGCCATATCATACTCTTGGGGTACATAAGTACAAAGAACTTGGTATTCCATATCGTTTAGAAGGAGTTGAACCTCCAACTAAAGAACAAGTACAATTGGCTAAAAAGATTTTAAGAGGTGAATGTTAATGAAAAAAGGAATTGAAATCATTGAATTCAGTGGTGAGAGTTGCGCGAATTGTTTAACTTTAATGCCAATCTTAAATAACTTGGCTAAGAAATATGACGATGTAACTTTAAGTCATATTGAACTTGATGAAAAATCAAAAGATATTATTGAAAAATACCAAATTGATCGTGTTCCAACAACAATGGTATTAAAAGATGGTAAAGAAATCACTAGATGTAGAGGTTTCCAACCAGAAGAAATTCTTGAACTTTGGCTCGATGCAAAAGTCGAAGAAGCAAGAAAGATGTAATTTAGGTAATTAAGTGTTAAAACACTTTTACAAATAAAAAAGAGAGGTAAAAAATAGTATGTACAAAAAGTACGAAGCATGGGAAGGATTCGTTCCTGGCAAATGGTGTGACGATGAAGTTAACGTACGTGACTTTATCCAAAAGAACTATACTCCTTATGAAGGAGACGCAAGCTTCTTAGAAGGACCAACAGAAGCTACAACTAAACTATGGGATATAGTTTGTGATTTATCAAAGAAAGAAAGAGAAGCAGGTGGCGTTTTAAAAGCTGATACTGATATTATTTCAACAGTTGATTCTCACGAACCTGGATATTTAGCAAAAGATCTTGAAAAAATCGTTGGTTTACAAACAGATGAACCATTCAAGAGAGCATTAATGCCTTTCGGTGGTATTAAAATGGCTATCCAAGCAAATGAAATGTATGGTTATGAAGTTTCTGATAGAGTAAAAGAAATTTTCTCATATAGAAAAACACATAACGATGGTGTTTTCGATGCTTATACACCTGAAATGATGGCAGCAAGACACGCTCACATTTTAACAGGTTTACCAGATACTTATGGTAGAGGTAGAATTGTTGGTGACTATCGTAGAATTGCTTTATATGGTATCGACTACTTAATTGCACATAAAGAATTAGATAAATCTTTAATCGATGGTGAAATGACACCTGATAAAGTAAGAGATAGAGAAGAAATCTCAGAACAAATCAAAGCATTAAAAGCTTTAAAACATCAAGCTGAAAGATATGGTTGCGATATTTCAAAACCTGCAACAACAGCTAAAGAAGCTATCCAAGCATTATACTTCGGTTACTTAGGCGCAGTTAAAGATCAAAACGGTGCTGCTATGTCAATCGGTAGAAACTCAACTTTCTTAGATATCTACATTGAAAGAGATTTAAAGAAAGGTATCTTAACAGAAAAAGAAGCTCAAGAATTAATGGATCACTTCATCATGAAGTTAAGAATTGTTAAATTCATGAGAATTCAATCATACAACGAATTATTCTCAGGCGACCCAACATGGGTTACAGAATCAATCGGTGGTATGGGTGTTGATGGAAGAACTCTTGTTACAAAGAACTCATTCCGTGTACTTCACACATTACAAAACTTAGGTCCTGCACCAGAACCAAACTTAACAGTCTTATGGTCAAAATCATTACCAATGGGCTTCAAGAGATTCTGTGCTGACTTATCAATTAAGACATCTTCAATTCAATACGAATCAGATGAATTAATGAGACCATTAATGGGTGATGACTACTGTATCGCTTGCTGTGTCTCTTCAATGAGAGTTGGTAAAGATATGCAATTCTTCGGCGCAAGAGCTAACTTAGCAAAATGTTTATTATACGCGATGAACGGTGGTAAAGATGAATTATTACTTGATAAGAAAACAGGTAAACCACTTCAAGTTTCACCAACATTCGCTCCAATTTTAGGTGATGAACCATTAAATTACGACGATGTTATCCAAAAATATACAACAATGATGGAATGGCTCGCTGGTTTATATGTTAATACATTAAACTTAATCCACTACATGCACGATAAATATTCTTATGAAGCATTAGAAATGGGCTTACATGATTCAAAAGTTGGCAGATTCTTCGCAACAGGTATCGCTGGCTTATCATGTGCAGTTGATAGCTTATCCGCAATCAAATATGCAAAAGTTACTCCAATCAGAAATGAATTTGGTATTATCACAGACTTCAAGACAGAAGGCGACTTCCCTAAATATGGTAACAACGATGATAGAGTCGATGATATCGCAGTATGGCTTGTTAAGACATTCATGAATATGATTAAGAAACACTATACATACCGTGAATCAGTCCCAACAATGTCTATCTTAACAATTACTTCAAACGTTGTTTATGGTAAGAAGACTGGTAATACTCCAGATGGCAGAAGAGCAGGACAACCTTTAGCTCCAGGTGCTAACCCAATGCATGGCCGTGACCATTCAGGCGCATTAGCTTCACTTGAATCAGTCGCTAAACTTCCTTATGATTACTCAAGAGATGGAATTTCAAATACATTCTCAATTACTCCATCTTCATTAGGTAAAGACGAAGACTAATTTGAAAGGAGAAATTAAATTATGTCACAAAGAACAGATAATTTAGTTCAAATGTTAGATACATACGTATCTGACGGAGGATACCACTTAAACGTTAATGTTTTCAATAGAGAAACATTATTAGATGCACAACAACATCCAGAAAAATATCCTCAATTAACAATCAGAGTTTCAGGATATGCAGTTAACTTCATCAAATTAACAAAAGAACAACAAGATGATGTTATCTCAAGAACAATCCACGAATCAATGTAATTGAACTGACACCCCATTAATTTGGGGTGTTTTTTGTTGGGAAAAATAACTATTTATATTTATTTAATACTTATAAAGTATTAAAATTATTCTTAATTTAAGGAGAACAATTATATGAATATTAATGACGTAATACATGGATTTAAATTATTATCCATTCGTGAATGTAACGACGTTAAAGTTACTATGTATGAATTTGAACATATTAAATCAAAAGGTAAATTAGTTTATTTACAAAATGATGATCCTAATGCAAGTTTTGCCATTGGATTTAAAACATTGCCATTTGATCATACAGGTGTTTGCCACATTATTGAACATTCAGTTTTATGCGGATCTAAAAAGTATCCTTTAAAAGAACCATTTGTTAATTTATTAAAAACAAGTTTATCAACTTTTTTAAATGCTTTTACTGCATCTGATTGGACTATGTATCCATTCGCAAGCCAAACACCAAAGGATTATGATAATATTCTTTCTATTTATTTAGATGCTGTTTTTAATCCTATTTCAATGATCAATAATAAACCTTTCTTACAAGAAGGATGGCATTTAGAATTAATGGATGAAGAATCTTTACCTTGCTATAAAGGTGTTGTTTACAATGAAATGAAAGGTGCAACTTCTGGAGTTGATGAACAACTTTCTTATGCAATGAAAGATATTATGTTTAAAGATACTCCATATCATTGGAATTCTGGAGGAGATCCTGAATATATTCCTACTTTAACTTATAAACAATATTGTGATTTTTATAAATCTCATTATGTTCCTTCAAATGCATTATGCGTATTATATGGACAAATGGATATTGAAAAGAGATTAAAATTCATTGATAAATATTATTCTAAATATGATTATGTAGAATCTTTCAAGATTGTTCCTCAAGCACCACATATTAATTTAGACTATAAAAAAGAATATGCTTTAGGACAAGGAGAAGAAATTAAAGATAATACTTATTTCTCATTATGCTATAGACTCGCAGATTTTAATAATCAAAGAGAAAATATTGCTTGTTCTATCCTTTTTGAAACATTGCTTTCTGATAATGATTCTCCATTAAAAAAGGCTTTATTAGATGCGAACATGGGACAAGATATCTCTTATTCATTAGATGATAATAATATTATTACAACTTTAAATTTAACATTAGAAAAATCAAATCCTTCTATGAAAGAAAAATTCAAGAAAGTATTTGAAAGTGAAGTTAAGAAGTTTGTTGATAATGGTATTGATAAAAACTTATTACTCGCGACAATTAATTACCGCGAATTCAAATCTAAAGAATTAGATATGGGTGGAATTTCTAAAGGTATCCTTCTTGCGATGAATATGATGGGATCATTCAATTACGATGGTGATTTAATCGATACATTAGAATTCCAAAAACATTATGATTTCTTAAAAGAAGCATTAAAAGGTGACTATTTTGAAAAATTATTAGAAAAATATATTTTAAAATCTAACCATGTTTGTGAAGTTACTTTAGTTCCAAGTTTAACTTTAGAAAAACAAAAAGCGGATAAGATGAATCAATTAATGAAAGAAACTAAAGACAAGATGTCAAAAGATGAAATTAAAGCTTTAGTTAAACAAACTAAAGATTTAATTGAATATCAAGAACATGTTGATACTAAAGAAGAAATTGCTTTACTTCCTTCTTTAAAATTAAAAGATATTCCTTCTAAAGTTAATTATGTAACAACAAAGAAAACAAAAATAGGTAAATATAAAGGTATCTACCATGATATCAATTCAAATAACATTGCTTATGTAAGCTTAAATTTTGGATTAAATAATGTTACATACGATGAATTAAAATATATCCGTTTATTTAAAGGCTTATTCTTAAATTGCTCAACAAGTAAACATTCTTCATTAGAATTAACATCTTTAATTAAAACTTATTTAGGATCATTTAGTTTCTCTTTAAGCTTATATGAATCAAAAGATCATCTAAATAATTTTAATTTAATTTTATCAACTTCTTCATTAAATACAAATGTAAGTTATATCCCATTAATTGTTAATGAAGTTATCAATGAAACAATCTTTGATAAGAAAAATGTAAAACAAGTATTAACTCAAATTGTTAATGCTTCAAAACAAAAACTAATTCAAGATGGTACATCTTTAGCTTTAGATGAAGCAAAATCTTGCTATAGCTATGGTTCTTATTTAAACGCGAATATAATGTCAGGAATTAACGCATATCATTTCTATAAGGATTTATTAGATAACTTTAATTATAAAGAAATTAAAAAGCATTTAAACGCACTTAAAAAGGCTATCTTTAGCAAACAAAACTTATTGATTTCTTATTCAATAAATAATGAATGCGAAGAACAAGTCAGAACTGAATTAGAAAAATTTGATTTTAAATCATCTCGTATCTCAAATAAATTAGTCATTAACTTAAATAAAGTTAATAAAAAAGCAATCATTATCCCAAGTGAAGTTTCTTATAATGTCGTCGCGAATGATTTAAGCAAATATGAAACTTCTTATAAAGGATATATGAGTTTAATTTCTCATATTTGTACATATGATTATCTTTGGAACAATGTTAGAGTTAAAGGTGGAGCATATGGAACAAGTATGTCTGTTACTAAGAAGAATTTAATGGCTTTAACTTCATACCGTGATCCAAATGTTAATAACACTTATAAAACATATGAAGAATTACCTTCTTATTTAAAATCATTTAATGTCGATGAAAATGATTTTAAAAATTATATCATTGGTTGTTTAGGTGGCTTTGATGCACCTTTATCTCCTAGCCAACAAGCAGTTTTAGGCGATATGTTATTCTTCACTAAAACTTCTAAAAAAGACCGTGAAAATACTAAAAAGGAAATTATTAATGCTTCAATTGAAGATATTCATGCCTTTGGAGATATCGCAAGTAAAGCAATTAATGAAGGTGCGAAGGTTACTATCGGTAATAAAGATAAAATTGCTGAATATGACTTTGATGAAATAATCACTTTATAAATGTAAGAACGTTATTCACTTAACGTTCTTTTTATTTATGAATAAGGTAAAATAGTTTATAATCTAATAGGTGATAAATATGGATGGAATTTTATTAATTAATAAAGAAATTGGTGTTACTAGCCGTGATGTAGTAAATAAATTAATGAAAAAATTTAATACTAAGAAAATGGGCCATACAGGTACATTAGATCCTTTTGCTTCAGGACTTATGATTGTAAGTATTAATAAAGGAACTAAAATATCTCAATTCATGGAAAATTTATCTAAAGAATACATTGCAAGAGTTGTTTTAGGTAGTGATACTGATACTTTGGATTTAGATGGAACTATCACAAATACCAAGGATATGGATGAACCTTTAGATAAGAACAAACTTCTTGATGTTATCTCACATTATATTGGTAATATTAGTCAAATTCCTCCGATGTATTCCGCGTTAAAAGTAAATGGTGTTCCATTATACAAAATGGCTAGAAATGGTGAAGAAATCGAAAGAAAAGCAAGAAATATCACCATTGATAATATTCAATTATTAAGCATGGATAAAAATTCATTTATCATTGATGTTAATTGTTCTAAAGGGACATATATTAGAACATTAGGTGTTGATATCGCGCATGAATATGGTTATCCTGGACATTTAGAATTATTAACTCGTACTCGTGTTGGTAAATATCTTTTAAAGAATGCCAAAACGATTGAAGAAGTAACAGAAGATGATATTATTTCTATTTCTGATGCTTTAAGCCACATACCAAGTGTAATAGTTGAAGGAGAAATAGAAAAGAAAGTAAGAAACGGGGTAGCTTTAAGACTTTCTAATAATCCAATGGTTGTTTGTAAAACAAAAAATGATGAAGTTCTTGCCATTTATGAAATTAAAGAAGATGGAAAACATCATTGTTTAAGAGGCTTATTATAATGGAAGTTATTAAAATTAGTTTAAATGATGTTCCTTCAATCAATATTGATACTTTAATTTTAGGCTATTTTGATGCATTCCATTTAGGACATATCGCTTTAATTAATAAAGCAAAACAAATATCATCAAACATTGGTTTAATGACTTTTGATAAGAATCCTAAAGCGGTTTTATTAAATAAAGAAGTGGAAGAGATAAATTCCTTAGAAGAAAGAATTAATATTGCTTCTTTATTAGGTGTTTCCAAATTCATCATTCTAGAAATTAATAAAGATGTATTTAATATTTCTAAAGAAGAATTTATTTCTAAAATAATTTCTAAGATTAATCCTAAAAACATCCTCTGCGGATATGATTATACATATGGAAGAAATAAAGAAGGTAATGTTGATACATTAAAATCCTTAAATAAATATAACGTTTATGAAGTAAAACCAATTTTAAATGGTAAAGGGATAAAAATATCTTCTACCTATATTAAATATTTAATTTCTCAAGGTGATATAAAAAAAGCTAATAGCTATCTTTATCAAGATTATCAAATTAACGGAGTAGTACAATTAGGTAATAAAATTGGCCGAACGATTGGTTTTAAAACTGCGAATATCGATCCTAAAAATAAATACGTATTACCAAGTAATGGTGTTTATGCAGGTATATGTTTAGTTGATGGGGTGAATTATAAATGTATGATAAATGTTGGAATTCATCCAACCATTAAAGAATTAGATCATAAGATTATTGAAGTTCATATCTTAAATTTTGATTTAGATATATATGGAAAAACAATAAGTGTTATCTTTAAAGATAAATTAAGAGATGAAAAGAAATTTGCTTCATTAGATGATTTAAAAAAAGAGTTAATTAAAAATAGGACTCAAACTGAAGAATTAATTAAACTTTAAAAATAATTGTTGAATAATAATTATTAATCTAGTATTATTATTTAGCGACTTGACTAGGTATTCGGTAAATACTCCAAGAACACTTGGTTAAGCTAAGCAAAGAAAGTAGATAAAGGAGACAATTAAAATGGCACTTTCAAAAGAATTAAAACAAGAATTAGTCGCAAAATACGGTGACAACGAAAAAGACACAGGTAACGTTAAAGTTCAAATCGCTATCTTAACAAGCGAAATCAATGCATTAACATTACACTTAAAGTCAAATAAACACGATGGTTCTTCAAGAAGAGGTTTATTCTCAAAAGTTGGACAAAGAAGAGGTTTATTAGACTATTTAGCAAAGAAAGATTTCGAAGCATATTCTAAATTAATCAAAGATTTAGGTATCAGAAAGTAATCTAATATTAATTTTATTAAAAGCCTATATTATTATGGGCTTTTTTTGTTATAATCTTTAAAAGAAAGGGGAAACGTATGGAAAAAGTTCAATTATGTGATCGACTAGGTAATATTACTAGCAAGAAAATAGGCTTTTCTTGGGTATATTTAGTTTTTGGACCTTTTTATTCTCTTATAAGAGGATATATCTTTTCTAGTCTTCTGCTTTTATTGTTAACTTATTATTTGATTCCTCTTCCAGGAATGGAATATTTAACATCTTTAATTTTAAAAATTAGTTTTATCGATGCAAATATATTAAATTTTATATGTAAAGTTTTATTAGTATTTAGAAC
>CAVFKD010000027.1:0-21285 GCA_963623095.1 bacterium
TCGATTATCCAATTATTATGGCAAATACAGATAACTGCGAATTTGACATAATTACAGAGAAGAATGAGAAGACTTATTTAAAAGTAATTAAAGGAGAATAACAATAATGACTAATAAAGAATTTACAAACAAATTAAATGAATTATTAGAATCTATGATTGGTGAAGATGTTTACCATGAATCATTTGGACTTGGTACAATTATTGGCTTTGAAGACAATAAATGTATTGTTAAATACGATAGATTTGATGAAACTAAACATATGAGTAGAAATCGTTTCTTCACATTTAATGAACCTGTATCACAAGAAACAAAAGATAAATTAAATGAAATTAAATGTGAATATGATCTTAATAAGCAAGTAGAACCTACTAAAGATGAAGATATTCAAACTGAAGATAAGGTTGTTAGCAATGTTGATAAGATTACATTTGATGATGTTATTGGTTTAGATAATGTTAAAGAATTGATATACCAAATGGTTGTTTATCCATATAAATATGAAGATATTTATAAAGCATTTAAAAGAGATTCTGGAGGAGGAATCTTATTATATGGAGCTCCAGGAACTGGTAAGACAATGATTGCGAAAGCAATTGCGAATGAAATTGACGCCAAATTCTTTTCTCTTAAATGCTCTGATATCGCTTGTAAATGGTATGGAGAATCTGAAAGAAAGATTAAAAACATCTTTGATGAAGCTAAGAAATATGAAAGATCAATCATCTTCTTTGATGAATTTGATTCTCTTGGTGTGAATAGAGAAGAAAACAATTCTCATTCAGCAAGCATGGTTGTATCGGAACTTCTTTCCCAAATAGATGGATTTGATTCTAAACCTAATACTATATTGCTTATCGCATCAACTAATAAACCTTGGAATATCGATTCAGCATTACTCAGAAGCGGAAGATTTAATAAGAAGATATATATTGGTCTTCCTAATCAAATATCTAGACAGAATCTATTCATTCATGAAATGAAAGAATTACCTATTGATAAACTTGATTATACTTCATTATCCAATATCACAGATGGATTTAGTAACGCGGATATTGTTGAACTATGCAACAGCGTTAAAGATATTGCGATTAAAAGAAGTATTGAAAGAAAACAAATATCACCAATTACTAATGATGATTTTAAAGAAGGATTAGAGTTTGTTAAATCAACAGTTGTTAAGCAAGAACTCGATAAATTAGCGAACTTTGAAATTAATTAAACATAAAGGAGGAATAAGATTATGAAAAATTATAACGTTGAAAACTTATTAGAAAAGGCTGAAGAAGCTATTGAAGAAGAATGTGGAATGTCTTCCGCGGATTATACTCTCGCGGAAATGGCTATTGATAAGGTTTTAGAAATAGAACCTAATAACGCGATGGCTTATTTATTAAAAGCATGTATTGATTTAGATACATCATTAGATTGTTTAGGCGAATATGAAGGTGAGCTATTGAAAAATGATAACTTTTCTAAAGCGTATAGACTTTCAAGTGGATACGACAGAAAGAAAATAGAAGATATTATCATAGAGAACAAAGAAAGTTACTTTGAATATAACGAAGATGAATTCAAAGAAATGTTCTTAAAATTTAATACTACATGTAAAAATTGTAGAACAAAGAATTTTGATGATTCTAATTATTGTTCACATTGTGGAAAACCACTTAAATAAATCAATTTTAAATAAACAGGAGGAAAATTTATGGCAACAATTATTAACTGCAAGAAAAACGCATTAGGAGGACACAACTTCTATATTACTCACGATGGTAAGAAATATTATTTATTCTCACAAAACTACCATCGTGGAGTAAATATCTATTTCGAAAAGGGAGTAAGTTTAGAAAATGTAATGAACGTTAAAACTGCACATAGAGATCATTGCGTTATTAAAACTATGGCTAAAATGAAACCTTACATTAACTATATTGAAAAGGAATACAATATTAAAATCTTAGACACAACTAAACAAAAGCATACATTCAAGAAAGAATATAAAGCACCTAGAATTAATATTTACGATTACGATTTAGATGAAATCGAAGAATCATATAACGATTATATGAATTAATGGAGGAATTGATCATTATGAAATTTATGGGAATCTTATTTACAACACTTATATTTGTTGGACTTGGATACGCAGCTTGTTATTATGGCTGGTTTACAGCTTTATATAACTTTATTATGAGTTGGTTTCATTAATTAAAATATACGCATGCATATATAAGAAAGGTTAAATATTAAATAAATATGAATGAAGAAATTGAAAACGTATTAAACAATCTAGAAAAACAAAACACAGTTTTAAAAGAAGAAAAGGGAGAAGAAGACATGAAAAAAGTTACATTAAATGATATCGCAGGATATGAAAGCGAAAAGAAAGAAGCGCTTAAAATCATTGATTTTTTAAAGAACTATGAAGATTATACTTCTAATGGAATTATTTTACCAAAAGGATTACTTTTAACAGGTGCGCCAGGGGTAGGTAAAACTTTATTCGCAAAAGCTATTTGTAATGAAGCAGGTTGTAAATTAATTAAATTTAATAACGCAGATGATAACGCAATTGAGAATCTTAAAAAGTACTTTGCTATGGCTAAAGAATCAAAACCATCTGTTTTATTCATTGATGAATTAGATTCTTTAATTGGAGGTAGTGAACTTCCATTTTTCATGCATTCTGACAAAGAAAAGGAAATTATTCAAACTTTATTAACTGAAATAGATGGTGTTAATTCCAGTGAAGGAATTTTAATTGTTGGAACTGCGATGAATATTGAACATATTGATCCTGCTTTAAGAAGAAGTGGAAGACTTGAAAGAATCATTCAATTACCTTCACCTGATAATGAAACACGTATTAAGATTCTTGATTTCTATTTATCTAAACATAAAATCTTTGATAATATCTCTAGAGAAATTATTTCTAAGAAGATTATTTCATTCAATGGAGCGAGTATTAAAAGACTTGTCAATGAAGTATTATTAGAAATGAAGGCTTCTCATATAGAACCATCTATTGGCTTATTTGAAGAAATTATTCCATCAATTGCTTTTAATGATATTAAACGTAAGAATACTAATGAAGAATTAAACTATGTTATTCCTCATGAAATTGGACATTTCTTAACTAATTATGTTCTTAATGATGATGTTGCTTCTATTTCTGTTGCAAGATATGGAAATACCGCGGGTAATACAAGAACAGAAAACACTAAAATAATATTAAGTAATTATATTAATTTAAAGAAAGAATTAATTATACTTCTTGGAGGTATTGCCGCGGAAGAAGTAATTAATAATTCTATCACCCAAAGTGGATCAAGTGATATTGATAGAGCTTATATAAATATTCATGAGGCGATGCAAACAGGTATATTAGGATTTGAATATTACTTATTAGATTATGATAAAACAAAAGGCGGTTTGAGTGAAATGATACTTATACCATCAGAACAAAAGAGAGTAAAGATTGAAACTAAACAATATGAATTAATTACTGAAGCATATTCAAAAGCTAAACAAATCATTAAAGATAATCTTGAAGTTTATGAAGTTTTAAAAGAACAATTTAAAGATAAAGATTATTTATCTAGTGAACAAATTAAAAATCTTAACATTGATAAACTAATCAAGAAAACAGAAATATCTTTCTAACTAACTTATATAACAAAATATCTATGCCATTAATTTGACATAGATATTTTTTTGCACCCAAATACAACATATAATAATATTAATGAGAATTAATTGAGAATATTTTATAAATAATAAAACATAATGGAACAAAATGTTCTAACTTTTATTCGGTATTAGAAGAATATAGAAAGTAATAATTATTTATAAAGCAATTGGGTAATTTTAACCTGATTGCTTTTTTAAATATTTAAATTCTTAACCTTTATTAATTATGTAGACGTCATAAATAATATTTAAACTTAAAAAGGAAACTTTTATAACTGCTTTAAATAGAAATATATCTTCAGCGATAATAGTGTTATGAAATGCCTTTGGTCTTTATAAATGATTAATTTTATCATCAAACGGACAAATTCTGTCCAAAAACACCCATAAATGTTGTTTTATGCATACAAATTACTTTACACTGTAGTTTTAAATGGAGTAAAATGATAATGTTACAAGTATTGTTTGTAATTGGGTTTCCTAGATTGAAAATCTACAGTTCAACCTAAAAGGAGGGGATTACAATTAAACAGAGTATTATCGATAAATATTATCGTTACTCGATTAGAAAAAAAGTAACAACAAGAGGACTAATAATTCTCGGCACGATAATTGCATTAATTGTTGCCTTGACTTATTACGGAACTCAAGTAGGTAACTTCGTTATTAGTATAAACGGGAGGTACGAAGCCGGTTTATCACTATATGATGATAGTTCAACAAAAAACTATACTACTAGACTGGTAGCGAAACCTCTAAAGGATGGAGAAGATTCTTCATTAGCTTATATTCCGGAAAATATAGAAGATGGAGATGGGGTCAAAAATTCTAACGAGGGACGTAACTCTTACTTAGCGTATACTTTCTATTTAGTCAATTCAGGAGAGATCGCAACAAACGTCAATATGAAATTTACCATTTCAAGGGCAACTAAAGATGTAGATCAAATTCTAAGAGTAATGATCATAAAAGACGGCGAATCAAAAATATACGCAAAACCACAACAAAACGATGATGGAACATTAATGCTAGACGACTCCGGAAATGTCGTACCAGAAAAAATCACCGTTGGTAGACCTGGGGATTATGTATGCCCTAGTGATGATCTAGTGTATAACGATGGTACATGTAGAGATGATGACTACTACACAAAGAAGTTTGGAGAATTTACTACTCCATTTGCGACTTCTACAACAGTAGTAGAACAAGACTTTACAGATGTACAAGTAAATCAAACATTTAGATTTACAATAGTTATGTGGTTAGATGGATGGGACAAACAACAATCTCAAGAGATGTTAGGAGGTGCCCTCCAAACAAAATTGACATTTAGTATTTATTAATATGAACTATATAATAGATACAAATATCTTATTTTATTCATTAAAAGAATTTAAAACAAGGAGAAATTAAAATTATGAAAAACAAATCTTTAAAAGGAAAATTAATCTTATCAGTTGCTACATTAGGTTTAGCAGCTGCATCAACAATCGGATCAACATTTGCTTGGTTCACAATTAACTCATCTGCAACAGCAACAGGTGTTGACATGACAGCAACATCTGGTGAATTAGTTATGATTAGAAAAACAACTTCTCATAACGAAGCATTCTCAGATTCTGCAACTATTAATACAACTAAAGATGGTGCAAAATGGCTTCCAGTAGCTCCTATTGCTGACGTTAACAACGCAGCAACTGCAGTTACTGATACTGTAAAATGGGGTACATTAGATTTAAAAAATACATTAGCAAATAATACATATACTTATACAGAAGTTAGCCCATCAAATAAAACTTCTAACAATGAAGCATATACAATCAGCACAACAAAAGAATATACCGGCGGTACTGCAACTGATTATATCGCATATGCACACTTTGTTATTGACTATGTTGTAACAAAAGGTAAATCTCCAGTATTAAAACTTACAGGTATTGATTCTACAGCTATTACAAATAATTATTTTAGAAAATCAGTAAGAATCGCAATTGCACAAGGATCAACTGTAAATCCAGGAACCACTGATGAAACATGGACTGTTTCATACGGTGCTTATACTACATACGCTCTTGAAGATGCATCTTCTGAAGATTTACAATTAAAAGCATTACAAGAATTAGGCTTAAAATCAACAGTTGCTTCACAAAATCAAACTGCTACTACTTATGATGCAACTAATGGAATTACATTAACAGCTCCAGGCACTTCAAAATCTGGCGCAGATAATTTAGGTTCTATCTCAGTCTATGTTTGGATTGACGGTAACGCTAAAGATTGCACAAATAGTGCACAATCTGGTACTGCTGCTAATATTGGCTTCACATTCACAACAAAATAATCATCAAACTAATTACAATAGTTTAAATTATAAAATAACAAGAAGCCTATAATGGCTTCTTGCTTCCTATATATTACGGAGGAAACATAATGGAAGAAGTAAAAGAAAAAAAGAATACTACTAAAAAGGTTTTTAAAATCATCGGTGATGTTCTTTTTGGTATTGTCATTATATTTGTCCTCTTTATTGCAATTACTAATTTAAAATCTAAAGCATCAGGTGGTATACCTAATATCTTTGGATATGGATATATGAATGTCTTAACTGAATCTATGGATGGAGATAAAGAAGATTCTTTTAAAAAGAATGATCTTATCTTTGTTAAGATGTTATCTGATGAAGAAAAAAAGAATTTAAAAGTTGGAGATATTATTACTTATACTGGTAATTTAACTGGAACAAATCAAACAGGATTAATCTCACATAGAATTATATCTGTAACTACTGTTGGTAGTGAAACTTTATACGTCACTCAAGGTGACAATCCAGATGTAAAGTATACTACTGCAGAAGGTAAAGCTACTGTATATTCAAGTGAAGTACTCGCGGTTTACACTGGTAAGTGGTCAAACGCAGGTGCAGTATTTGCTTGGTTTGGTTCAAGTGTTGGATTCTTTGTTGTAGTTGTAGGACCATGTTTAATATTCTTAATTTATGAAATTATTAGTTTTACTAAAACTATGTTAGTTTATAAACAAGAAAAACAATTGGATACTATTTCTAATAACGTAGATCCTATTCAACAAAAGATTGCATTGAAAAAACAAGCATTTGAAGAATTGGTTAAAGACGGAACTTTAACTCAAGAACAAGCGGATGCAAGTTTACAAAAATATATAGAAAAATTATTACAAGAAGAAGATAACTAATATATTTATATTAGTGAAAGGAAAATAAAAAATGAAGAAAAGTTTAAAAGGAAAGATGTTACTTTCTTGCTTAACTTTAGGTCTTGCAGTAGCTTCTACTGTTGGTTCAACATTTGCATGGTTCACAATTAATGAATCTGCAGAAATTACAGGCTTAGATATGTCTGTTACAAGTGGTTCAGGTATTTGGATTAGAGAATATGATTCTAATACTACTGGAACTGCAGATAAACCATACGCTGATACAATGACAATTAAAAATACTGCAAAAGCTGAATGGTGTCCTGTAACTCCATATAATGGTACTTATAATACAGGTACTAAAACAGGTACTAAATTAACTACTTCAACTTGGAATGTAAAAGGATTCCAAAAATTAGATTTAGGTAGTACTATTTCAAATAAAGCATGGAAGTATGATGATGTCGCAATTACAACTGCAGCATATGAAAATTCTTATGTACATGGTACACAATCTGGTGATCATAGTTTTGCTTATTTCTATCAAATTCCTGTACAATATAGAATTTCTGCAGGTTATAATCCTAAAGTCGCTATTAAGAACTTAGAAGTAAAAGATAGTGATGGTAAGATTATTTATACAGATGTTACAGACCATAATGTTGATGCTTCAGCAAAAATTCATGGTAAACAAACTGCAGAAAAACTTGTTAGAATTGCATTTGTTGATAATCAAGTAAGTGCAACAGGTGATAAATCCGCAACTGTTTATAAGATTACTGAAGAAACAGCTACTGAAGATTATGCTCTTGCAGGAGTTAATATGCTTGCTGCTGGAGAATTAGAATCAGATTCATATAATGCAACTTATATTGGTGAAGGACATGAAATTGATTTAGATAGTCCAAAAGAAATTGATGGACAAGATTACTACGTTGGTGAAACAACAATCTATGTTTGGTATGAAGGTACTGATAAAGCTTGTTCTAATGCTGTTTTACAACAAAATGTAACATTTGATTTAGAATTCACTGCAGTAGCTAGATCTTAATCTTATTATAACTAAACAATATTAGGGACCTTAATGGCCCCTAATGTTTTGTGTTATATAGATACAAAATATTTAAAATATATTAATTAAAATCAAGGAGGGATTCAAAAATGAATGAATTCGCCCAATATTATTTGGAATTCATGTATAACTTATGGAAACAATTCTGTAATTTTTTCGTATACTTATATAATGCATTCGCAGATATCTTAGTTAGAAATCATATAACTAATTTTAATTTAATTGGTTCTTATTCATCTACATTTACTGTAGTATCATGGATATTATTCGTTCTTATTGATGGTATTACACTTGCTTTCTTTGTACTCTTAATTATTAAGATTGTACAAATCTTAAGAAGATGGTTAAAGTTCAGAAAGAAAGAAGTAGATAAAGAAGACTTATTATTTGAAATCGCTAACTTAAAACAAGAAGTTAAGCGTATGACAAAAGAAAAGGATAAGATCTTATCTTTAAGACTTGGTGGTTTTGGAGATAAAGATATTATTGATGGAGATGATCTAGTCAGTGAATCAGAACTTGGCAATGTTTCTTCTTCATTAACTACTGAAGGATTTGAAGGTTTATCAACTTCTGAAGCAGTTGAAAAGAAAGAAGAAGACAATGGACAAAGATTTGCTAAACTTGCTTTAGTTGATGAAAAATACAAAGATGGCATGTATTTAGTAAATATGTCAAGTGATGATATGATTGGTTTACCTGAAATTGTTGATAAGTTTGTTAACTATGCAGCAAGCCAATTACACTTATATTATTCAAAGAAGATTATTTCTAAATTCCTCGCAGGTTTAGGAACATCTAAGATCATCATCTTAGAAGGTATCTCTGGTACTGGTAAAACTTCCTTACCATATGCTTTCTCAAGATTTATGAAGAACCAAGCATCTATCGTTTCTGTTCAACCTTCATGGAGAGATAGAACTGAAATCTTAGGTTACTTAAATGAATTTACAAAGAAGTTCAATGAAACAGACTTCTTAAAATCATTATATGAAGCTTCATATAGAGAAGATGTTAACTTCATCGTATTAGATGAATTAAACTTAGCGCGTATTGAATATTACTTCGCAGAATTCTTATCCATCATGGAAATGCCAGATAAGAGTGAATGGAGAATTGATTTAGTTCCAACACAACAAGAATCAGATCCAAAACACTTAGAAGATGGTAAATTAATTATTCCACAAAATGTTTGGTACATTGGTACAGCTAACAAAGATGACTCTACATTCACAATTACCGATAAGGTCTACGATAGAGCGGTAACTCTTTACTTAAATGAAAGAGCTAAATACTTTGATGCACCATTCACAGAACCAATCAACTTATCATATGATTACTTACAAAAGTTATTTGATGAAGCAGCACAAGCTCATCCAATCTCATTAAAGAGCTTAGATTCAATCGAAAAGATTGATATATACGTACAAGACAACTTTAAAATTGCATTTGGTAACCGTATTTTAAAACAAATTAAATTATATGTTCCAATCTTCGTTGCATGTGGTAACACAGAATTAGAAGGTTTGGACTACATGATCTGTACTAAGATCTTTAAGAAGTTTGAAGCATTGAACTTACCATTCTTAAAATCAGAATTAGAAGGTTTAATCGCATTACTTCAAAAATTATTTGGTAAAGACGCATTTACAGAATCAATCGCATACTTACGTGATTTATTAAAACTTGCATCTTAGTAAGTGAGGTAGATTATGGCAGAGAATGTTGAAAAAGAATATTATAAAGATATATTAGAATTGATCGATCAAAAGTCTCAAGATTCTTTTTATCAAGAAATGCTTAACGCAATTAAAGGCGGTAAGCTTGAGGTCTATCAAAAAAGAACTCGTCAACAAATAACATTTGATGCAACATGGATTGAAGTTATCAAACATAACTTATCATATGTTGAAGCAATTGTTAGAAACCCAAGAAACTTCATGGTCGCGAACGAAGAAGTTACTCCAATCCAAAGAGCGAAGAAGATTAACTCTCGTTCGGTCCAACACTTATCAAGCCATGTACAAAATGTTCAAGAAATAAGAGATGATGGAACTATTGTTCCTTCTAAGTTATTATCAACAACATATGAAGATACAATCATTATCTATGAAAATAGATTTGTCATGACTTTAATTAATAAACTCGCAGCTTTTATTGAATTAAGATATTCATCAATATTAGATTCAGTTAAGTCATATCAAAAAGACCATTTAAACGCAAAATCTACATTTAAATGGAGAAACTATGATATTGAAGCAACTATTGATTTAAGTGTTAAAAATGAAATCAATGATGAAATTTCTAAAAAGAACCAAGAATTACTTGATGATATAGAAACAATTAGAAACTATATCCGTGGATTTATGAATTCAGCATTCTATGTTGAATTAAAGAGAAATTCAAAACCAGTAGTTCCACCTATCTTGAAAACTAATATTATCCAAGGTAGCGTTAAC
Source organism: bacterium (assembly GCA_963623095.1). Classification (GTDB taxonomy): domain Bacteria; phylum Bacillota_I; class Bacilli_A; order RFN20; family CAG-449; genus UBA3210. The sequence goes on from CAVFKD010000027.1 coordinate 10,396, forward strand.
TACAATTCTTGTTTAAAATTATGGCAATTCTTAGATAGTTATCGTCAACTTGGTATTGACCTTGACTTAATGGATAAAGACCTTACTTTTGATAATGACTTTATTCAAGATGTATGCGATATGTTCATCTTAAACTATTCACTTATCGCAACCAATCAAATGGACAGAAGTGAAACATATGAACTCTTACCATATAAGTACAAGAAAGAAAAGGCTCCTATTAACGTTAGAAACCTTGTCGCAGGCGATCATGATAAATTAGAAGGTAAGGATTTAGAAGATCCTACTATTTCTGAATATTTTTATAATCGTACTAAAAAGAAATATAAGACAGATTTTACTAAAGATGTAAACTCTGGTATTTCATATAATAAATCTTTCGTATCCGTCTATAGACGTATGCTAAAGATTGAAAATGGTATTCAAAAAGAAATTATTGAGTCTTTGGAAGAAAAGATTCCAGAAACTGGAACTTATGATGAACAAAGACAAGCAAGATATCGTTATCTTAAACGTGTTAGATCCATGTATAAAACAATCATTTATCTTAAGAAACAAGATTTAATGAAGATGGAACAAAAACTTAAGAAAGCAGAAAGAGATCTTGCTAAATTCGAAGAAGAAGATAGAAAATATCTCGAAGAACTTAAAGCTAAGAGAGAAGAACAATTACGTTTATATCAATTACAACAACGCCTTGAAAATGGTGAAGTTGTTGATGAAAACGAATTACCTCAAGAAGAAGCGAATGCTCAACCTGAAGTCGAAGAAACTCCAACTGTTGAAGAAACTAATGAAGAAACTGAAACTAATAAGATTGATAAATACGCACACTTACGTAACGCTCATAGATCTAAAGGTGGTAAAGAAACTAGAGTACCTTCATTTAAAGAATTAGAAGCTTTAAAAGCTAAACAAGAAGGCAATACTACTGAAGAAGAACAAGAAGATGTTGTTGAAACTCCAGAAGTCATTGATACTCCAGTAGAAGAAGTACCTGAAGGAGAAGTAGCACCAGTAGAAGAACAACCTGTTGAAGAACATAAAGGTCCTATTACTGATAAATACGCATATTTACGTAAGATATCTCAAGGTAGAAAAGGTGGCAAAGAAACTAGAGTACCTTCATTTAAGGAATTACAAGCTCTTAATGAAGCAAATAAGGCTGCACAAATAGAACCTATTGAAGAAGAAACACCAATTGTCGAAGAACAACAACCAGAAGTTGTCGAACCAATTGTTGATACTCCAATAGAAACTGAAGTTGAAGTTCAACCTGAAGAAGAAAATACTCCAACTGAAGAACCTTCTATAGAAGTAACACCTAAGAAAGATTATTCATTCTTACGTGGTGGTAAACATAACTCTAAAGAAAAACGTGTTCCTTCATTTAAAGAACTTGAAGCAATGAAAAATGCTTCTAATAATACTGAAGAACCTTCAACTCCAGATGTTGAAGAAGTTCCTGAAGTAGAAGAGCCTTTAAATGAACAACCAATTGTTGAAGAAACCCCAACTATTGAAGTACAACAACCAGAAGGAGTTGATACTCCAGAAGTTGAAAGCCAACCTGAAGTAGAAGCAGCACCTAAGAAAGATTATTCATTCTTACGTGGAGGTAAACATAATTCTAAAGAAAAACGTGTACCTTCATTTAAAGAACTTCAAGCTCTAAAAGATGCAAAAGAAGGTAAAGAGAATGAAGATCATTCTATGCCTACAGAATCTAAACCAAAGCCTACAGTTGATAATGAAACTAGAAAGAATTCTAGATTCGACGCATTAAGAAATGCATCAAAAGGTAAGCAAGGTAAAGAAACACGTGTTCCTAGCTTTAAAGAAATGAATAAGAAGTAAATATGAAATTAAATAAAAAACAAGTTAGAAAAATTATAGGATATACATTACTTGGTATTATCGTAAGTTTAATTGCTTACATAATTATAAAAGTAATTATAGGACTTGTTACAAATACTCCTCCATGTATCTTCAATCATTACTTCATGGTAGTCGCTACTAATTCAATGGAAGGTACAATTAATGTAGGAGAAATGGTCATTGTAAGAAAGGTAGATTTTTCTTCAATCAATGTTGATGATATAATCTCCTTTTACTGCATTGATAAATCACAAGCGATTTATGGAGAAGTTATTACTCATAGAGTTATAGGCATTGATGCAACAGTTAATGGTCTAATAACTAAAGGTGATAATAACCTTATACAAGATACTTACATGGTATATGAAAGTAATTTTGTAGGTAAGGTAGTATCGATAAATCCATTTATTGGAAAAGTGTTTAGCTTTTTTAAATCATCCAATATTACAATTTTCTTAATTATCTTTGTTGTCCTATTCGCTATTGTTGGAATGGAAATGAAGAATATTCTTATCTTAAGAGAAAAGATGAAGAAAGAGAAAGAAATAGAAAAAGCAAAAGAAGAAATATTAAAGGAAATAAAGAAAGAAGATAACCATGAAGAAGACTAGTTCAATAGTATGCTTAATTGTTTCGATAGTCGCTGCAGTTATTATCACTGTAGGTTATTTTCTTATTGTCAATTCGGTCATCGAAGAAAATGGAAAAAAGAACATTAATGAAATTACTGTTCAAACTTCCACTTACATCAATGCTTATACTAAGAATAATTATGAAGAAGTAAGTAAATATATTTCTGATTATTCTTTAGAAGCAAACAATGCAACTTTAGATACTTTATATAACAGATTCTATAAAAAAGGTATTTATGGATTTGGTTATTATGATTCTACAACTAATACTTATACTTTAAAGACTTCAAATGAAACTAAAAATGATTCATTTGAAACTGAAAAGATTAAATTAGATGAAAGAATTTATAATCAAAAGATATCTATTACTGATTCAAAGAATATTTTTAAGAATTCTAGTTTAGATGAAACTATTGTATTTTATAACTTTAGCTCATCTACTAATACTTCTAATATATTCGCGATTGAATCATTTGATACATTTAAAGATGTTTTATATAAAGGCTTAGGTGAAAATTATAATCCTTCATACTTAATCATGACAAAGAATTCATATATAGTCAGTAATACTTTCGATAGTACAATGACTTATTATTCAGGATTCTTTGATACATATTCTGATATTACTACTTTAAATTCATATATTGATAGTTCAGTTAATAAAACAGGTTTAGTAACCATCAATGACAATAAATATTTAATATCATACGCGTCATTACTTGATAATAATTATTCAAGCGATTCATTAAATATTTATACCTTAATCAGCGATGATTATATTTCTAATTATTATCGTGCAGTTAGATATACAACTTACATCTATGGAGGTTGTATGGTCGCTGTGGCAGTGTTATTCACTGTTTCATTAATATCAGTATATAACGTCCAAAAGAAAAAGAATTCTAAATTAACCGCGGACTTTAAAGATGATATTCATTACGTATTAGTCTTAAACAAGAACGCAAAGGTTATATCTATGAATAAGAAGTTCTCCTCATTAGGAGTTAGATCTTCTTATCTAGGTGGATTTGAAATATTAGAATTAAATGGTAACGCAAACTTAATGGATAAACTATTAAATGATTATCCTTCATTAACTATGAAGGTTAATGATAAATTAGGAATGACTAAGAATATTAAATTTACCATTCTTAAATTATCAAGAGGTTATCAATTAGTTGGTGAAGAAATTGGTGATGATGTTAACGTAGTTTCAACTATAAGCAATACATCACAACAAGAAACTTCTCCAGAAGTTTATATCGATGATACATATGGAATAAACAACATTAAATGTTTAATCCATACATTAAATGATTATTTACAAGATTCTTCAAAAGAAACTAATAATAAATATTTAATTTATGTTGGTAATAAGAAACAAGAAGAACTATCTAGACTATATGGTGAAAAGATTCTATCTTTAGTCAATATTGAAATCTTAAATAAATTAAAATTATTACTTGGTAAAGATGCACAAATCTTTAACATTAAAGATAACAACTTTGCATTTATCTATAGCTTTAAAGATAACTATCATGATCTTAATAAGACATTCACTAAATTCGATAGTGAAATGAAAAAACCTACTAAGATCTTATCTCAAGAAATGGATTTACAAGTAATATTTGGTTTATATCCTTTATCACTTATAAGGGGAGAACATACTACACCACTTAATATCATTGACAAGGTAAGACTTGCTTGTGATAATGCGAAAAATGTTAAAGACCGTAGTTATAAAATCTATGATGAAGGCCTTGCAGAAATCTATTCAAAAGATATTCGTGTCGCGGATGATATTAAAAACGGTTTAGCGAATGGTGAATTTGTCGCGGTATTCCAACCTAACTATTCATTAAAAGAAGACAAGATTAACGGCTTTGAATGTTTAATTAGATGGAACAATCCAAAATACAAATATGAATCTCCTCTTACTTATGTAACAGTCGCAGAGAAGACTGGTTTAATTAATGACATTGGTTTATTCACATTAAAAGAATCATTTAAATTAATGAAAGATCTTAACGATCCTTCATTGCACGTATCGGTTAACGTATCACCTGCACAATTAGCTCAAAGAGGATTTACTCAAAAGCTATTAAATATGTATAAAGAATATGGTGTTCCTTATTCATCAATTTGTGTAGAAATTACTGAAACTTACTTAATTGATTCAATGGAAGAAGTTAACTCCAAATTAGAATATTTAAGATCATTTGGTGTTAAAGTATATCTAGATGACTTTGGTATGGGATTCTCTTCATTAAAATATTTAGGAGAATTACCAGTCGATGTTATCAAACTCGATAAAGAATTTATCGATGGTATTAAAACAAACAAATCATATCGTAGTATTATTACAAACATTATTAATATCGCGAATGATTTAGGCTTACAAGTTGTCGCAGAAGGCGTTGAAGACGATTATGAAATCGAATTCTTAGAAAAACGTAATTGCAGCAACATCCAAGGCTATTATTTCTCAAAACCTGTTACTAAAGAAAATGCTAAAAAAGCATTATCAATCAAAAGAAAAAAGGAGGTTAAATAATTATGAGATTTTTAATTGAAGAAACTGGTGTTTCCGCGGGTAACCCAGTATTCGTAGTTGTAATTGTCGTAGTTATTCTAATTTTATCCGGATTACTTGTTTGGTCAATTGTTCGTGAATTCAAACGTATTAAGGCTGAAAGATTAAATAAGAAAGCAGATTTAGGCTTAATGACTAAAAAAGGCGTCATGCAAGCTTTAGATTCATTCATTAAAACTTATCGTTTATCTAAAGAAGCCAGCGTATTTATCTTTGAATTAACAAACGCGAATGAATTACAAGAATCATTTGGTGAAAAAAACGCGATGATCTTAAGAGAACACTTAGTTCAAAACGTTATTAACATTCTTCCAAAGAATGGTATATTCGCAGAATACAATGAAGATTCTGACTCATATATTATTCTTTTAAGAGGACAAATCTCAAAAGAAAGATTATTACATTTCGCAGACTTACTTGTTGATACAATTGAAAAACCAATTGAAGTTACTGGTATGAACGTTGAAACAAGTTTCGCATGTAATGTTGGTATTTCTTTCTATCCATCTCATGCGGTTTCCGCGGAAGATTTAATCTCTAAAGCTGACTTAGCTTTATATATGAACCATAAGTTAGAAAATAAGAGATATGCAGTTTATTCATCACAATTTGATGAAACTGAAAAAGAAAATATTACTTACTACAATGAAATTAGATCTGCGATGAAGAAACAAGAATTTACTCTTTATTATCAACCAACTGTTGATTATGCGAAGAATCAAATTGTTTCTTACGAAGCTTTAATTAGATGGGAACACCCAACATTAGGTGTTTTATCTCCAAATAAGTTCTTAAGCGTTTTAGAAAACTCCGGTGATATCATTTGGGTAGGTAAATGGGAAATTACTACAATTTGCTTATTCTACAACGAAAACGCAAGTTTATTTAAGAAGAATAATATCTTCTTCAGTGTTAACTTATCTATTAAACAATTATTAAATACTAATGTAGTTAATGAATTTACAGAGATATGTAAAAAGAACAATGTACCTACAAATGCAATATGTATTGAAATTGAAGAATATGCTTTATATGAAAAATATAAGACAATTGAAGATACATTAAATTCATTTAGAAAGAATGGATTCAAAGTTGCAGTTGATCACTTCGGTCTAGATTCAAATAACATTATGAAACTTGAAAAACGTGATGTTAATATGATTAAGATTACATCTGATGATTTACTTGAAGGTAAAGAATCATTTGTTAATAGAAAGATCAATGAAATGCTTGTTGAAACATGTTCTCAACACAAGATTGATATTTGTTCATTAAAGGTTGAAGATAAAGAATCTGTTGATTATATGATGGAACATGGAGTTAAATACTTCCAAGGCTATTATATAAGCGCACCAATGGATAAAGAAAAGACAGTTGCTTTCTTAAAAGATAACAATTGGAAAAAATAATACTTTAAGGATTAGGGATTGATCTTCCTAATCCTTTTATTATGGAAAAAAGCACCTTCCGCGAAAAAGCAAAAAAAATCACGATTTCGCGGAACCATATTGATTTAACTATTAAGTAAAACATCCTTACTTGCAGTTTTTCCTTAAAATAGCCTATATTCACTTGCAGTTTTTCCTAAATAAGGTGTTTTTACTTAGAAATCGAAAAATAAATAAGCATTAAAGAGATTGACAATTGTCATACAATATATAATAATATAGATAGTTAGTAATAACTAACTAGGAGGAATTATATATATGAATGGTATTGTTATATATTGGTCAGGTACAGGAAATACTGAAGCAATAGGCGAAAAGATCGCTAAAGATTTAAATGTTGAAGTTAAAAACGTTAATCAAATTAATGTAGAAGAAGCTTCTAAATATGATACTTTAATTCTTGGATGCCCTGCAATGGGTGCAGAAGAGCTAGAAAGTGATGAATTTAGACCTTTCTTTGAATCTTTGATGAATAAGACTAAAGACGTTAAAATCGCCTTATTTGGCTCTTATGGCTGGGGAGGAGGAGAATGGATGAGATTATGGGAAGAAGAAGTTAAATCTCTAAATAAAACATTACTCACTCAAGGCCTAATTTCTAACGGAGGCGTTAGTGAAATTGATGAAAGTGAATATGAAGCTTTCATCAAAGCAATCAAATAATTAAAAAAAATAAGTTGGCTATAACCAACTTATTTTTGTTCTTCTTGATTTGTGATAGGTTTTTCACTTGCGAGTTTTACATCGATGACTCCTGGTACTTCTTCTTGTAATATAATAGAGATACCTGATCCTAATGTGTCACCAATCATCATACATCCATCGCATGCACCAGAGAAATTAACATAGACGATTCCATCGATGAATGAATCAAATGTTACATCTCCTCCATCGCGTTGAATGAATGGACGAACTTTATCAAGCGTCATTTTAATTTGTTCTTCAATATCCATTTCTTTTTCCATAAATTGACCTTCTTTCAAAGCATTAATATTCTATCACAATATAATCTTAAACACTATTTTTTATTTGAATCTTGGTTATTTTCAATCAAAGCATTATATCCTTTCGCGGTTGGTAGGTTCCATCTATAAATAGTTGCAAGAACTCTTAAAGTAACCATAACACCCATTGAAATAAAAATAGAAGCGTATTGATTAAATGAATTTAAATAAAATGCAGTATATATTCCTGCGCCTATAATACAAGGAGTCATATAGAAGTGTTTTTTAAATACAGTTGGAATATCTCCAACAAAGACATCTCTAAAGATACCTCCTCCAATGCCGGTTATAACACCTAAAGAAATAATATATACATATTTACCAAACATGGTGATATTATCTGGGGCTAAAGACGCAGTTAATTGGACACCGGAAACAACAAAAGCACTTGTTCCTAAAGCATCGAGAAGATAGATCCAAAAATCATGTCTTTTCTTTTCGATTAAATTCGCAGTTTTAGGGAAATAACCAATTAAGAACCATATAGTTGATATAACAATGGAAATACCTGCGAGAATTAAATATTCTACATCCCAGAAAATATGTGGAGATTCTTTATTTATAATTAAGTCTCTAAGAAGACCTCCACCAAATATTTCAATTAAGGTTAAAACCCATACGCCTAAAATATCTGTTTTCTTTCTAATGGCTCTAATGGCTCCAGAAGTAGAGAAAGATAAACAGCCAATAATTTGTATGATAAATAAAACTATGTCTATCGTTGATTGAAATTGCATAAGTCACCTCTAAGTAAACTATTAATAGTTTAAAATTAAATTAAGTAATTGTCTATTTAAGAATTACATATTCTTAAAAATTATTTATTGTGTTAATATATATTTAGTAATGGAGGTGCTTTATGGAAGAATCAAAAGCAATGAAAATTATTAAAAATACTTCTTTGACTTACGCTCAACAACTTTTAGCTTTAGCAAGAGAAGAAGAGAATGAAGTAGAAGTATTAAAAAGAAATCCTTTATGGGTTAAAGCATTAAAAGAAGGTAAAGTATGTGATTTAGGCGAAGGATTAAATCCTTATAGACCTAGATATATCCTACCGGATTATGATTTATTGATGGAAAAAGGATGTTCTTTTTTAGAACTCAATCCTCCAAAATCATTATTAGAATGCTGTTCTAATTTATTAATCTTTTATCATCACGTTCCTTCAATTACTTCTTTCCCTGTCTATTTAGGTAATTTTACTCATATTTTTAAACCATTTGAAAAAGACGCGGATAATCCTTTGACAAAAGAGATTCTAAGAGAGTTTTTAAAGCATATTGATAAAACTCTTCCTGATTCATTTGTTCACGCGGATATTGGCCCAGAAGATTCAAAAATAACAAGAATTATCTTAGACTTAACTAAAGAAATGCAACTCGCAGTCCCTAATATTACTTTATTATATAATGAAGATATTACTCCTACTGATTTAGGTGTTGCATGTGTTGAGTGCATGTTAAAAACATCAAAACCAAGTTTTGCGAATGATAAGATGTATTCTTTAGAACATAAAAATCAACCTTATGCAATCGCAAGTTGCTATAATGCTTTAAATATTAAAGGAGGAGGATATACTCTTCCAAGATTAAGATTATATGAAATATCAACTGAAGCTAAATCTATCGATGATTTCTTTGATCATGTATTACCTCATTATTGCGATTTAATTTTAGAATATATCGATGATAGAGTTAAATTCATCGTTGAAGAATCTTCATTCTTTAAATCTAATTTCTTAGTAACTGAAGGATTTGTCGACAGAAAATATTTCACCGGAATGGTTGGTGTAGTAGGTGTGGCGGAATGCGTCAATAACCTTTTAGGCATTAAAGATAAAGCTTTAGGCTTTGGTCATAATAAAGAGGCTAATGATTTAGCTTATAAAGTATTAGAAGCAATTGAAAAGAAAGTCAAAGCTCATAAAGGTTTATATTGCGAAGGTAATGACAATAAATATGAAATGCACGCTCAAGTAGGTATTGATTCTGATGGTATGGATGATGCACCTGGATGTCGAATTCCAGTTGGTTATGAACCTGATTTATTTACCCATTTATCTTTAGAATCAAAATTACATAAATTCTTCCCATGCGGAGTTGGAGATATATTTAAATTCGACCAAACATGGAGCAATTCTAAAGAAGCTATTTTAGATATCATCAAAGGTTCATTTAATCAAGGAATGCGTTATTTTACCGCGTATAATGAAGATAATGATGTTGTTAGAGTAACAGGATATTTAGTTAAAAAGAGTGAGATTGAAAAACTAAAAAATAATGGTCAATCTTTAAATAACTGTACCATCTTTGGTAAAGGTGCATCTGAAGGTGGCCATGCACTTGATAGGAAAGTATATGGAAAAACTTCCAGTAAATAAGATTATTCCTTTTTCTAACGTTGATGGACCAGGGAATAGAATGGCAATATTCGTTCAAGGATGTCCTTTTAGATGCTTATATTGCCATAATCCTGAAACTATTAATATTTGTACTTCCTGTGGTCAATGCATATCATCTTGTCCTGTAAATGCGCTAAGTTTTAACGAAGAATCTAAGGTTATATGGGATAAAGATAAATGTGTTAATTGTGATACATGTATTAAAACATGCCCTAATTTATCTTCTCCAAAAGTCACTTATTATTCATTAGATGAATTATTGACTAAGATAAAAGAAGTTAGACCTTATATAAGAGGTATAACTATATCTGGAGGAGAATGTACTTCTTATCCATCATTTATTAAAAAATTATTTATAGAAGTAAAGAAATTAGGATTAAATTGTTTATTAGATTCTAATGGATCTTATCCTTTAAAAGATATGGAAGATTTAATTTCTGTATCTGATGGAGTTATGTTAGATGTTAAAGCATATGATAATGAATATCATAAATTTATTACATCTAAAGAAAATGATATAGTTTTAAAGAATCTAGAATATTTATTATCCATTAATAAATTAGAAGAAGTTAGAACTGTTATATTACCAAATAATGATAAACAAAATGAAAATACAGTTATTGAAGTATCTAAAATTATTAAATCTAAAGTAAGATATAAACTATTAAAATATCGTTATTTTGGTGTAAGAGAAGAAGGATTAAATCAGTTTGGTAAAGTAATTGTTGATCAAGATACATTATTAAAATTAAAAAGTATTGCTTTTGAAAATGGATGTGAAACAGTAACTATAATTTAAGGAGTCATGATTATGACTTCTTTTTTTAAAACTTTTTAGGATTTTTTAAAAAATCTTCACATTATTATAAGTGTCGGGAGATTTATTCTTTCGATGAACTTAGTAGACAGGGACTTTAATACTAGAACACGA